>CAYRLM010000057.1:0-11871 GCA_964425035.1 uncultured Ruminococcus sp. | reverse complement strand
AAAATCGGCGGTCTTTCCATAACGCTGAACGGAAAGCAGCGGAATTATTTCATTGACGCAAGCGGAACGCTTCGGGACATAAGCAGTGCGGAAATTCTTGGCGGCAGAACACAGGTCGGAAAAGCCGAATCGACAATAAACAATTTTGTCAGTCAAGGCAAAGGAACAGCACTGACACGCACCGAGGTTGCCAAACTGAAAGAAGAACGTTTGGAGCGCATAGCGAATACACCCGATTATGAATTGGGGCAAGGTGTAGGTGATAACCGAGCGAATCGGAGAGCCGCACGACAAGGGCACCTTATGACAAGGACAATGAACAGAAAAGGTTGATAATTTGGGGCTTATGCAAAGGCTTTTCAAAACGGAAAAGCGAGAGGCTTGAATATTCGGGCGGTGGCGCTTGGTTTATGTATGCTTATAAGAAATAAAGTGAGGGTTTTATGGGCGGAAGAGGAGCGAGTTCGGGGCTAAGCACTAGCGGAAAACGGTACGGTACGGAATATACTACTCTTTATCAATCGGGCAACGTCAAATTCGTGCGGTATAATGACAGCACGGCGGCAACTCCGCCAATGGAAACTATGACAAGGGGTAGGGTTTATGCGACCGTAAACAGCAAAAACGAAATTAAATCAATCACTTATTATGATGAGAACAACAAACGATATAAGCAGATTGATGTAACAGGTAAATCGCATATAATTGACGGCGAAAAAATAATTCCACATACGCATTTTGGATATTTCCATGATGAAAATGGGACATTCAAACCGTCCGTCGGTGAAAATATTGCCGTTGACAAAATTAAAGAAGTGTGGTATAATTATCTTAACAGCAAGAAGTAGTTTAAGAGGGCGAATATGTGCCAAGGCTGAAGCTGCGAGCTTAAAAGTGAGAACCATGTTAGTCCTGTGCCGAATTGAGTACTGGTTAACCTCGATAGTTCTCGTTTGTCTTGGAACAACACATGATTGCGGTTCAAATCCGTGCGCTTGTCACAACCGCTCGAAGCAATTCGGGCGGTTTTCTTATAACCGAATATTTCAAGCGCCATGCAGCAATGCACGGCGCTTTACTTATACCCGAGAAAGGCGGTGAACCGTTGAGCGGCATAAATGACAGCAGGGGCTATAAATACACGCTGTGGGCTTCCGACAAAAATAATCACGCTGTCGGAAAGTACGTCCGCAGGCAGTGCGGGGAGTGGCTTGCAATTGCGGACGGGAATAACACGGCGGCTTTTGTTGACCGAAAATCCTACGACCGAATTATGAAGCTGCTGCGGCTGATGGTTCACCCGGACTTAAACCGGCCAATGGATACGTCGCTGGAGGACTATGCGCTGCTGTTCATCACGGCGCTGTTCTGCACAAAATCCGCCGATGGAAGAAGCTACTACTCCGATGGGCTGCTGGAGATAGCCCGAAAGAATTTCAAGACCTTTACCAGCGGCGTTATTTTTGTGCTGGCAATGCTGGCGCTGCCGAAGTTTTCACGGCTGTTTTCCGTTGCGCCGGACTTGAAACTGTCGTCCGAACTGAAAATCGCTATCCGAAAGATAATCAAATCCAGTCCCGCACTCGAGCCTTATTTCAAGGTTATGCGGACGGAGGTAAGGTGCGGGATAACCGAAACGGAATATACCCCGCTTGCTTATTCAAACGACAAGCTTGACGGCAAGCTGGCTCACGTTTTTCTCGCCGATGAGGTGGGAGCTATGGACAGCTACCCGGTGGAAGCGATGAGGTCCTCGCAGGTGGTTCTCAAAGACAAGCTCGGAATACTGATTTCCACGCAGTACCCGAACGACAGCAACGGACTGACGGACGAAATCGACCTTGCGAAAAAGCAGCTTGACGGAGTTTATGACGGGCGGCGGAAGTATTTTGCGCTGCTGTATGAGCCGGACGAGGAAATCCTCAACAGCTGGGAAAAGGACGACAACGTGCTTTTGCAGGCCAATCCCGTGGCGGTAAACAACGCCGACCTGCTGGACACGCTCCGGGATATGCGTGCGCTGGCGGTGCTTTATGAGGGCAAGCGCGAGAATTTCCTGTGCAAGCACTGCAACATTCGGTACAAGGGAATAGGCACGGAGGGTTACATCGACCTGATAAAGCTGCAGGAATGCGCCGTGCCCGAGGACTTGGATTTCTGGCGCGGGCGTGACGTTTATCTGGGCTTGGATTTGTCACAGACGGACGACAATACCTCCGTTGCTATGGCGGCGCTTGACGAGGGCGGAAAAATCCACGCAAAGGTGTGGGCGTTTCTTCCGAAAGACAACATCGAGGTGAAGTCCGCAAAGGAAAAAGTGGATTACAAGCGGCATATAGCTGCCGGGGAATGCTTTGCCTGCGGCGGCGAGGTGATAGATTACGGCTTTGTGGAGCGGTTTATACTGGGGCTGCCGGAGCAATACGGCGTGAATATTATTCAGCTTGGTTTTGACCGTTACAATGCGCTGTCTACCGTGCAGAAGCTTGAAGCCGATGTAAAAAATCCGATAGAATGTGTTGAGATAAAGCAGCATTCCAGCGTGCTTCATGCGCCGACAAAGCTGCTGAAAGAGTGCGTGCTTCGCCGAGATTTCGCCTATGACCGAAACAAGCTTCTGGAAATCAATTTTTCCAACGCCAGATGTACCGAGGATACCAACCTCAACAAATACGTCAATAAGAAACGCTCCGCCGGTAAGGTGGACATGGTGGTGTCGCTGATTAATGCGATTTTCCTGCTGCAGCTGGAGATGCTTGACGGCGAGTGCGATTTTGCGGTGCAGTATTGACATTTTGTAACGCCGGAATATTAACCGAAAAATAAAGCGTTTTGCGAAAGGAGAACCCATGTCAAACCCAAGCTTACAAGCGAATTTCTCGGCGAACACCGCCGGCTTTACGCAGGGAACAAGCGTGCTGAAGCAGAAGCTCAACGAGCTGAACACGCAGATGGAGCAGACCAAGCAGGCGGTCAAGGAAGCGAATACGCAGGTGCGGGAATACCAGAAGGAACTGACGCAGCTGAAAGCCGCCACCGATAACGGCTCAAAGGCAACGGAAGACCAAAAAAACCGAATGCAGCAGCTGCGTGACCGCATAGCGCAGACCACCTCCGGCTTAGGTACGCTGCGGACTACCGAGCAGGATTTGCGCACGCAGATACGCAACGTCAACAGCGAGCTGCAAAACCAGGAAACGACGCTGCAATCCGTTACAAGCAACGTGTCGAATATGGGCGAGGTGCTGAAAGCGAACCTGTGGTCGAGCGCAATTCAGAGCGCCGTGAGCAAGCTCACCTCGGCGCTGCAAACGGCGGCGTCTTACTGCTACTCCGTTGGTTCTTCGTTCGAGTCGGGAATGTCGCAGGTGGCGGCGATTTCGGGCGCTACGGCGGAGGAGCTGGAGCAGCTTACGGCAAAGGCCAAGGAGCTGGGCGCTTCCACAAAATTCACCGCAACGGAGGTTGCGAGCGCCATGAACTACATGGCAATGGCGGGTTGGAACGCACAGCAAATGTACGACGGCATTGACGGAGTAATAAGCCTTGCGGCGGCTTCGGGCGGAGATTTGGCGACAACGGCGGATATCGTCACCGACGCTATAACGGCGTTCGGGCTGTCGGCAGACGATGTGCAGCATTTCTCGGACGTGCTGGCGGCGGCTTCGGCAAGCGCAAACACCAATGTTTCGATGATGGGAGAAAGCTTCAAATATGTCGCTCCCCTTGCGGGAACGCTGGGCTACTCTATCGACGATGTTTCCGAAGCGCTCGGAATTATGGCTGATTCGGGCGTAAAGGCTTCGAGCGCAGGTACATACTTAAGGTCTATACTCACCTCTCTGGCGTCGGGGGTAACGCTTACGGCGGACGCTTTCGGGACGCTGGAAATCAAGGCTTCAAACGACGACGGCACAATGAAGTCGCTGAACGAAGTCCTCGGCGAACTCAGGGAACGGTTCTCGGAGATGACCGAAGAGGAGAAAGTCGCAAACGCCGAGGCTATTTCCGGTGACAGAGCAATGTCGGGTCTGCTGCCGCTTATGAACGCCGGCGAAGAGGAAATAGACAAGGTTCGCACGGCGATAGAAAACTGTGACGGTGCGGCGGCAAGCATGGCGGACACAATGCAGAACAACACCGCAGGTGCCGTGACAATAATGCAGTCGGCGCTGGAGGGGCTCGGAATTGCGGTTTACGACAAATTCGGGGATCAGCTCAAGGATAAGATAAACGAATTTACGGACGTATTTTCAAATCTCACCGAACAGATAGAAAACGGCGAAATGGACGAGGTTTTTGAAAGCGTTGCCGAAAGTGTGGGCGAGGCTGCGGATCAGTTGGTGGAATTGGCGCAGGACGCTTTGCCCGGAATGATTGAGGGCGTTGCGAATATTATTACGTTCCTCGTGAAATACCGTGCGGTGATAATGTCCGTTGTGGCTGCGTGGGTATCGTATAAGTCGGCTTCGGCGGTGACGCAAACGCTTACATCTCTTGTGACATCAATCGCAAAAATTATAACGGCGCTGACAGCCGAAAAGGCTGCGCATGAAGCGGCGGCGAACGCAACCGAAAAGCAGACGGCGGCTCAGGCGGTAAACAATGCGGTGGCTGCGGCTAATCCTTATATTGCGGTAGCTACGGCGCTGCTTACGCTGGTGAGCGCAATTGCGACATTTATCGCTGTAAGCAATACGGCAACGGCAAGCACAAAGAGCTTCCGGGAAGAAGCAGATGAAGCGACGCAATCGGTGTCGGAACTAAACCAAACAGCGGAGAAGTCGGACAAGGCGGCAAAATCCGTGCGTGAGCTGACCGAAGAATACAAAAACATTGAGGAAGCTTCCGACGACGCCAAAGATTCCAAGGACAGGCTGAAAGAAATACAGGATACCCTTATCGACACCTACGGTGCGGAAGCGGATAAGCTTGACCTTGTGAACGGCAAGTACGGGGAGCAGCTGGAGCTGCTGAACGATATTTCGGACGCAAAGAGCGAAACGGCAAAAATTGACGCTGCGGCGGCTTATCGTGCGGCGCAGGACGCTATGAGTTCCGATACGGAATATACCGTGGGAACATTCAACGAAACCCAAGATCAATATAAACAATGGGGCATATTCGCTCAGCTTGAAAACAGCGGCAAAGTAAGTTGGAAAGAAGAGCGGGACGATTATGACAATGCAAAATATTCATTTCGGTTCGACTCTTCAATGTCCTATGAGGACAGAGTAAGATTTCTGACGGACTATGCCAACGCACTTGAAGACAAGATTGGCAGCCTGGAAGATTGGGAAGTCGGCACATATGCGGATTATTCATACAGAAATTCACTCCGGGCAATAAACAGCGCTTTGCAGGACAACATCAATGCGATGGAAGAATACAACGAAGCGCAGGAGCGTTACAACTATTATTACGGCGATGACACGGACGAAAGCGGCGGTGATGACGGCGGCAATGACAGCAGTGACAAAAGCGGCGACAATGACGGCGTTGACTGGACGAATTACAATTCGATCAAAAAATACTACAAGTACCTGCTGGACACCGAGCAGATAGGCAGCGATCAATATTACAACCAGATAGAGTATTTTGCGAATAAGCTTTTCGATCGTGACACCGATGACTGGCGCTCCGAAATGGCGGAAATATATCAGGGGAGGAAGAAGAGCGAGAGCGGATCTTCTTCCTCTTCCTCTTCGAGCGGCAAAGACCCTAACGAGGAGGCATACGACAGCGAGCAGAAGTACCTCAAGTGGAAGTACGACATGGGGTATATCACCGAGGAGGAATATTACAGCCAACTGGCGCAGCTGCGGGACAAGTATCTTGACGAAAGCTCGGACAAGTGGCGGTCGGCTGCGCTGTCGATCCACAAATATCAGGTAAGTCAGCAGAAAAGCGCTCTGGACGAAATCAAGAGCCAATACGACAACGCAATTTCGGCGATCGACGATGAAATAAAGCAGCACGAGCGTGACCGTGAGGACGAGGATCTGGACAAGCAGATAGCCGACGTTGACAGGCAGCTTGAATACGACCGTCTGGACGATTATTCCCGGTGGCAGCTGGAGCAGAAGAAGCAGGAGCTGCTTGACGAAAAGGAAGAAACCGAGTGGCAGCGCTCCAAGGAGGACGAAAAGGCGGCGCTGGATACTGTTTACACCATGGCGAAGGAAGCGTACGACAGCGGCTCGGCTGACCTTGAAAAGGCTCTGCAAACGGCTTCGCTGGTGTTTCAAGCGATAGGCACGGGAGCGCAGAACACGGCTTCGGCGGTGTCAACGGTCACGAATTACAACAGCCTGAGCTTTGCGATGTCGGCGGTAAATCAGACCGCAGACCAGATAGCGAATGCGGTGATAAAGGCGATTTCTTCGTCTATTTAAGGAGGCAATCATGGGATTATTCGGAAGAAGAAAGGAAACCCGTGCGGAACAGCTTATGCAGGCGGACGATACCTTGCTCCGAGCAATGCTTTCGGGCGGCGAGATAACCGAGGAAACGGCGCTGTCAATTCCGGCACTGTCTGCCGGAGTCGGATTTGTAGCCGACCTGGTGGCGGGGCTTCCCGTAAAGCTTTGCCGGGACACTCCGGGGAAGAAATCGGAGGAGCTTGCGGAGGACGTAAGAGCGTACCTGCTCAACAATGAGGGCGGCGATCTGCTGGACTCTTACGAAATGAAACGGGCGCAGATACGGGACATGCTGCTGTTCGGCGCAGGATATCTCCACATCAGCAGGAGCGGGAACAGCGTCACCGGGCTGCGATATGTGGACAGGCGCTCGGTGAGCGTTTCGATGAACGCCGACCCGATTTATAAGGAAGCCGCATTCTCGGTAAATGGGCGCACATATTATCCGTGGGATTTCGTGATATTGGCGCGCAATTCCCGAAACGGCGTGACCGGGAGCGGACTGCTGCGGCAGATAGGCGAGCTGCTTTCCACGCTCAGAAACGAAATGCAGTACGAAAGCTCTAACGCCAAAACGGGCGGCAATAAAAAGGGCGTGCTGCAGTCCGAGCGGAAGCTTTCCAAAGACGCCATAGCCGAGTTAAAGACGGCGTGGCGTGACCTTTATTCCAACAACGGCAACAACATGATGGTGCTGAACGACGGCGTGAAATTTGCGCCCAGCTCCAACACCAGTGCCGAGCTGCAGCTCAACGAGAACAAGCTTACCAATGCGGAGCTTATAGCGCAGTGTATGGGTCTGAATACGGCGGTGATAGGCGGCAGGGCGACCACCGAGGAATTCATGTCGGCGGTGAGAACCGGGGTGCTTCCTGTGGTGGAGGCGTACCAGTCGGCGCTTGACCGTGCATTGCTTCTGGAGAGCGAAAAGCGCAGTCTTTACTTTGTTCTTGACACGACAGAGCTGCTAAAGGGTGATCTGGTGAGCCGTTACAACGCTTATGCGGTGGGACTTCGCAACAACTTTTTGCAGATTGACGAGGTAAGATATAAGGAGGATTTGCCGCCGCTGGGCTTCAACTATATCAAGCTGGGCTTGCAGGACGTGCTTCTTGACCCGAAAACCGGGGCGGTTTACACGCCGAACACCAATCAAATGGTGAATGTGAATGCTCAGGGCGGCTTGACTGTGGGGGCTGAAAGTGGTATAATCGAGGAAAGAGAGCGGCATTGGACTAAGGGCGACCACGGTTATTTCACGGGTAGCTATTCTGACGGAGGCGGAAGCTCGGGCGGGAAAACTCTTGACAAATCTGGCGGAAGTGGTATAATGAATACAGGGAGTGGTGAAGTGACAATTTCAAGCATTGACAGCCCTATTGAACACACTCATGACGGCAAAGGAAATCCGAACGGCATTATTCATCTCGGAAAACCGTTGAGCGGCGGGCAGCGTGAGCTGTTGGACGCTTTGCCCGAATACGACAGCCGTGTAACAGTTCCGAAATCCGCCGTAAATATGGCTGATTTATCTGCGCTTACCGCGGTTACCGGCGACGAGTTCGCAATGTTTACCAAGGGCGGCGAGCGGCTGATTGTCAGGGGCAGTTCGTACAAGGTGAACATAAACATTGAAGAAGCGAAGATTTTGTCAAAACAAGGTTATAGGTGGAGCGGTCATACTCACCCGGGTACAAACGACAACTGTATGACATCTTCTCCTGGCGACCACCTTATACTGGAATGTTTTGCTCAGAATACAAGCGTTATCTATAATTCCAAAGGTCAGTTCAGAACGTTTGAAAAGGAGAGTTAGTATGTGCAAGCTATTTAACGATTGGGAAAGTGAAATCAAGGAATACTGCTTGAATAACAATCTTAATTACGACAAAGCAAGACATATGGCAAAGTCATGGGGCAAGAATGATATTGCTTTGCAGTATATTGATAAAAGCCTTGGATTAAACGGGTTGCTTGACGACACTCCCGCTCCCGTCGTTCTTTGGATAAAAAGGCAAACCGACGGCACTATTTCCTTTGAGCAGACCGAGTATACAAGAAAATATCTTTCATAAAAACCAAAACCGAATAATCAAAGCGTTCCGAAAGGGGCGCTTTTTTTATGCCATGAAAGGAGGTGATTTCATGAGAAAAGTGACATACACCAACCTCTCAAACGGGCTGAGTGCGGAATTTTCCAGCGAAAGCCGCACAATGCACCTGAACCTGAAAGAGTTTGACGGCTCCTCGGTGGGCTCTACCTCGGTGGTGTATACCCCGGTGGAAACGGACGGGCAGAAAACCATCTCGTCAAATCTGGCGGCGAGGTCTGTCACGCTGCCTGTGGAATTTACGGCGATAGTCGACGGGAAATACTCTCGCAGCGGTGCGCTGGCGGTGTGGGAAAATCTGCTGCGGGTGTTTAACCCGCTGAACGAGGGGCTGCTTGTCTGGACGGACGGCAAAACCTCCCGCCGCATTAAGTGCAGGGCAGCCGAAACGCCTAAGCTTACGCAGGTGCTGCCGTTTCTGTTTTCGGCGAGTTTCACGCTTACCGCCGATTTCCCCTACTGGGAGAGTACGGAGGAACACAGCGTTGACGTTGCGGCTTCCGCCGCTGCGGTCACGGTGAATAACGCCTGCGGCTTGTCCGTGCCGATTTGCGTTGACGTGCCGAGCAGCGGCTCAATGCCGCTGATTTACAACCGCACAACCGGCAAGGGGCTGGCTTTCGCACTCGAACCCGGCAGCGCCTGCGTCGTGGACACGAAGGAATGCACCGTCACGCTGTCGGACGGGAGCTTCGCCAATCATCTGCTGACCGTGGACAGCGAATTCTTCCGGCTCGCACCGGGGGAAAACGTCATTCAGGTGCTGGGTACGGGTTCGGGGAGCAATTCCGCAAAAATACGCTGGAGAGATTATTATTTGGGGGTGAACTGAGTGGTTATCTCGATTTTCAAGCCGCCCGAGGAGGGCAAAATCTGGGCGGAGCACAAGACCGGGGATATCTGCGACTGCCTCAGCTACGAGTACGAAAAGTACTTCAACGGCGTGGGGACATTCACGCTCGAGCTGCCGGTGAACACACGCTTTCGGGCGGAGCTGCTTGTCAACAGGATACTCGTAACGGACAGCGGCGACGCGCTTATCATCAAGAATATCCTGACAACGCTTGATAAAATCAAGGTTACGGGATACGACCTGAACGGGCTGCTCTGCGACCGGGTAACGCTGGGGACGGCAAGCGACGGGTACGACCCGCACGCAGGCTCTACCGAGGCGTGCGTGAAGTATTACGTCAGGAACAATCTTGCCGAAAGCGAGGTTGCGCAGCGAAATCTGCCGCGGTTTGAGGTTGTAAGCAGCACGCTTGACAGGGGCGTTGCCGCCGACCATGCGCAGCCGAGGTATCAGAATTTGCAGGAGCTTGTCACGGAGATGTGCGGGGCGGCGAAGCTTGGGTGGAGGGTGTATATTAACCCCAAAGGCGGTTCGGCGGACACGCCGGTGTGTTTGTTTGATGTGGCCGAGCAGGTTGACAGGAGCGCCGGGCAGTCCGAGCGGGACAGGGTGGTATTTTCGGTGCAGACGCACAATGTCAGCGAAATGACCCGTGAGGTGGGAATTACGTCGGCGAAAAACGTGCTGTATCTCGACATTGACGGCACGGTGGTGCAATATCCGCAAACGGCCGAAAGCGACGGCACGGAAAGCGGGGACGGCGGAGAAAGTACCGCCAAAAGAACGCCGGGCGCAGGCTATGACCGCCGTGAGGAATACTGCTCGCTGTCCTGCGGCAGCCTGAACGAGGAGGACTACGGTATCGAGGCGGAGCAAAACATTGCCGACCGCATGGAGGAAACCGATTCGCTGACAATCGACGCAGGCAGTCCGCTTGATTACGGCGTGCGATATAATGTGGGCGATATCGTCACGGTGTACGACCGGGACAGGAGCTTGCAGCTGGACAGCGTTATTTCGGCGGCAAAGGTGACACGTTCGGGCGGCGAATATTCCGTGCGGCTTACTCTCGGCGACAGCAAGCCGAAGCTGCTCGACCAATACGCAAAGAAGAGCGAAGTGACTTCGGGCGTTGTGCGGGATAAATCCACAGTGGGAACGTACACGAAGAAAATCGCCTTTAAAAGCGGCGGGTTTGACCTGACGTTCATCAGCGCGGGGACTGCCGCCGTGAACAGCTTTTCCGTCACCGAGGACAGCGCCGGGCGCATTGCCAAAATAACCAACACGACAGCGGGAAGGAGCATTGATGTAACTTATGACTGACGATTACAAAAAGGGGCTTGTGACGGGGCTGGCTATGCAGCCCCTTTGCGTTGTCACGGCGGAAAACGAGCCGCAGCCTTCCGCCGGAGGGGTGTTTTCGGGGGCGATTTACGCTCAAAGACCGGAGATTTCGGTGTTTGCGGGCAGGATTATAACGGAGGATTGATTTATGCGTGAGATTTTGAGTATTTTCTGCGGGACAAACGACGGCAGCAATATGGACGAAATTCTGGCGGCGGCGGACAAGGCTTTCACCGAAAAGACGGGCTGGAAGCAAAACAGCGACGGGATGCACGTCTGCCCCACGGACGATAATGCGGGGATTAAGCTGAGTTTTTCGATGACTACTAGCAATACCCTGAACACCGGATTTGTGGCTTACAGCCGCGAGAGCAGTTCGGAGGCGTGGACGGTTTCCGCAAAGCATGGCGGCGCCAACATCAGCAACAATGGCGCTTGCTACCTGCAATTTTATTTGTCGAAGAGCGGCGGAAGCTTCGCTGCGGGCTTCGGGACGAGCGCTTCGGGGGCGATAATGAACTGCGTGTGCGCAATGCTCGATGATGAGGACAGGGCAGGGTTTATGGGCTCTCCCGGGAGTATTTTGCAGATACGGTCGCTCACAGCAACAATAAGTACAAGCCATATATACGGCGTGGGTGCCTTTAGCGGCGCTCCCACCATGACGATGATAACGCTGCCGAATGTCACTAACGGCGGCTATTTCAAGGAATTTGTGAAAGTCGTTTCTTACACGGGGAGCTTTGCGAGCGGAGATCTTATTTATTCGGGCGGGAACTATTACCGGGCGACCGGTGTGGGCGCTACGGCTATACAGGTTTAAGGAGGTAAACAATGTCAGAAGCAAAAACAATCGCCCTTACGGGCGGCGAAGAGCAGGTACAATTCAGGGGCGCAAACGCATGGCTGCGCAATGACGGCACAGGCACGATATACGCCGCAAAATCCGCGGGGGTAACCGCAGGTGCGGACGGTGTTGTAGGTATTCCTGCAGGGAGTTCCGCTCCCGTCTACGGTGCGAACGGAACCGTGTACCTGCTGGGTACGGGCTCGGTAATGCTTGTAGGCTCGGATTACAGTACGAACCCTTTTAAGACGTCGGCGCAGTCGGGCGGCTCGGGCGCTGACGAGGTCGCAA
>CAYRLM010000056.1:0-12256 GCA_964425035.1 uncultured Ruminococcus sp. | reverse complement strand
TCCGTTTTTTCAAAACAAGCTACCTTGCAAGACAAAGTACCTTGAAATACAAGGTCTGCGCTAAAATTATGTGTGCGGACAAAGGCTCATGCCGGAGGTGAAAAATGAACTCTCAGCTGAAACGGGGAACACTGGAGCTGTGTGTTCTTTCAATATTATGCGGCAGCGACTGCTATGGCTACGAGCTGGTGAACAGGATTTCAGCGTGTATGCAGATGACGGAGGGGACGATATACCCGCTGATGAAGCGGCTCAAGGACAACGGGCTTATCGACTCCTACATTGTGGAGTCGCAGGAGGGGCCGCCCAGAAAATATTACCGCATAACCGACAGCGGACGTGCGGAAAAGGACACGCTGCTGCGGGAATGGTTCGAGTTTGTGGAAAGCGTAAATTCGCTGCTGAAAGGGGACGAGGGACAATGACGGCAAAAAACAAGGGAGATTTCCTGTACGAGCTTCACAACGAGCTGCACAGGATAGGCATAGACGATGACGAGGAGATAGTTTCGGATTTCGAGGAGCATTTCAAGGCAAGCCGGGAGGCGGGGCTTTCCGAGGAGGAGGCCTGCGAGAAGCTCGGCGACGCCAAGGAAATTGCACGGAGCTATCTTGATATAGAGAGCGCAAGGATTAATTCCATTGTGGCGGACGCTGTCGCAAACAAGCGTGTTTCGCTGACAAAGCCCGGCGAAAAGCTTCCTGCGGATCTTTCCCTGTTAAAGGAGGAAGAAACGGCGCAGCCGCCCGTACGGGAATTCACCCCGGAGCATATAGCGCAGGAGCCCGAAGCCCCGAAGCCGTCGGTTCCGAGAGCTGAGCCGAATATGGGCGGCGAGCCTGTACGGGAATTTACCCCGAAGCACATTCGCCCGGAGCAGCCGTCACCGGCGCCGACAGCGGGGAGCGCCGACAAACGCTATCGGTACAGCGCCGGAACGCCGCCGAAAGGCGCTGCGGCGGCGGGGGGCAGCGGCAAGAACGGCGGCTTTCGTTTCGGCGATATCATGGGAATGAAGCCGAATTTGAATGTCGGAAAGCTTGTGACCTGTCTGGTTTTTGACATATTTCTCTGGTCGTGGCTTGTTCCGCTGGTGATATCCGCCGTAATCGGCGGTCTGGGTGCGGTGGCTCTGGGGCTGCTGACAGGAGGCTTTTCCCGTCTTGGCGACGTACAGAATTATCACATAATCAGCCGCATATTTTTCTGTATGGGAACGGTGAGCGGCGCCGTGCTGGTTGGCTGCGCCATGTTTGCGCTGTGCAGGCTGGTGTTCCGTTGGGTAAAGCACATAGTGATAAGCCACATCAAGGCGGTTTACGATTTGTAAGGAGGTAACGGCATGAAACTGCTGCTTAAAATATTCATACCGCTGTGCGTCTTTTCGTTCATCGCCTATTGGATTTCGTTGGCGGTATTGACCCCGATCCACTCACAGACCGAAGCGGTTATCGGCGAAGCCGTGTTCACCGACGGCGGTATTGTCATAGACGAGGAATACGGCATGATAAGCGCCGACGTCGGCTCGCATAAGCTTGTCATCACGCCGTATTCCGGCAGCGTGACGGAGGTGGTTTCCGAAAGCGGAGCGAATGTTGCCGCATATGTTTCGGGCGATACGCTGAATATAGAGCTGGGCGGCGAGTGGGGCATAGGGAATTTGTTCGATTGGAACAATTCGCAGGTTCAGGTGCTTGTGCCTGACAGAACCTATGACAAGCTGGACGTTGAGGTTTCCATGGGCGAAGCGGTTATACGGAATGTGGCTGCCTATGAGGTGACGCTGAATGTCGGGGCGGGAAGTCTGGACTACACCCAGCCCGATATCAGGACGAAATATCTCGGCATAGAGGTTTCCGCAGGAAGCGCCGTGCTTAAAAATGCGGCAACGGACAGCTATGACATAGCTGTCAGCGCAGGCTCGCTGGAGGTATACGGGCTTACCGGCACGGGGAGCTTCGACGTTTCCGCAGGAAGCGCCGAGGTTCAGCTTGCACAGCTTGACGGCAGAATGAGCGCAAGCGTCGGCGCAGGCAGCGCAGTTCTGGATATCCCCGAGGACGCTTCCGCAAAAATCGAGTGCGGCGTAAGTCTTGGCGGCGTTTCGGTGAACGCATGCGGCGTAAATAAAAAGTGCAAGGACGGCGAAACGGTTACGCTTAACGGCGGCGAAAACGAAATCGGTCTTGAGGTTTCCGCAGGAGATATCAGCATTGTCAGCTCGCAGCTGTCGGCTCCGCATACGGAGCAGACGGCGGCAACCACCGCCACCTATGCGAACGTCATAGAATACGATTAAGGCAACACCGCACAATTAACGGCTACCGCCTTTGCGCATTATGCGCCTACGGCGCAAAACGCTGCACGCTTGCTTGCATATTTTCCGTCATCTTGCACAAATTCTCCTTGAAAGGCGTCAGCCTTCCTGCGTCGAATTTATACAATCTGACGAAAAATCTGGCTGCGCAATCGCACGACAATAATCATGCGGTATTGCCTGAAATCACGACAGTAATGTGAAAGGAGTAAAATCATGGCAGAGAAGCAGACCTATACATTTTCCAACGAAATAGAAGCAGTGGAGGTAAGCTCGCTCGGAGCAAAGGTAGTGATGATACCGCAGGAGCGCAGCGATATCCGAGTTGAGTACGACAACCCGAAGGATACGCCGGAATTTTGTGCGGTTCTCTCCGGAAAGACCCTTACGCTCAAAGAGAGCTTCAGCTTCAGCATATTCGGCAGCAAGCCGACGGAGGGCTACACGATAACCGTATACCTGCCGCTCGAAACCTTTCAGCGCATAAAAATAAACACCGCAGGCGGCGGCGTTGAGGTGGGCGAGGTATCCGCAGAGAATTTCAGCCTGAACACGGCGAGCGGAAACATCAGCATAAACGCATTCTTCAACAATGTGAAGCTCCAGTCTGCGAGTGGAAATATTGTGCTGACAAATCCGCTGGCGGATTGCTCAAAGGGCGGTTTTCTTGACAAGGGAGAAACGTCGGCGTACACCGCCCGTTCACTCCACATATGCACGGTGAGCGGAAATGCGACGGTTTCCGGCTACCGCACGGAGGAATTCGGGGTGCATTCCGTTTCCGGCAGAGCCTCCGTCACCGGGATTTCGGGCAGGGGGAGCGTTTCGGTCACAAGCGGCAACGTGGATATTTCCTATGCGGAATGGAACAACGACCTCAGCGTGAGCCTTATCAGCGGCAGCGTAAACGTCATGCTGCCGGAAAATTCCGGCATTGCGCTCAATATCGGCGGAGTTTCCGGCTCGGTGCGCACCGACCTCGGTCAGGCAAAGGGCAGCTTCATGAACCTCGGAAAGGGTACGAACGGGGATTTCGGCGGCAGCAACAAGCACAAGCTTGACGCTTCGATGACCAGCGGAACTTTGACGGTTGCTCAGAAGTAATCGTCGGAAATGCCCCGAGGGGGCATTCCCGCCGGGGGGCATCCGCACTGCGCGCACTCACTGTCGGCTTCGCCGACAGTTCGCACACTTGTGCGGATAGAAGTGTTTTTTGCCTCGGGAAACCCGAGGCAAAAAACGGATTTTAATAAGCCTGCTTCGCAGGCTAAATTAAGTTTTTCTGCAAACCGCACTGCCGCAGGGCGGCAGTGTGTGGGAAAATAATTCTTCACGAAAGCAAGCCACATGCGGACGTGAGGATTGAAATTGACCCCCGGAACGCTGTGATAAAGACAGCGCTGCGGGGGTCTGTAATTTTATACGGGTATTTCTATCTGGACGCCGCACATTACTTTCAGCGCACGCTTGTGGGCTTCCGGGTCGGCGGAGGCACAGGCGGCAGGGTCAACGACAATGCGGCTTTCGGGCAGGGCGGCTTTGGCGATAATCGCATTGGAGATAACGCAGATATCGGTCACCAGACCGCACAGCTCCACTTCCTCCGGGGACAGCCTTTTCAGCAGGTCGGCAAGCTCCAAAGAGCCGAAAGCCGGCTTCTCGATGACGATATCCTCCGGCTGAACCGCCTGTGCCGTCTTTCCGTACAGCCCGTGTCCCGGAGTTCCCTTTACGCAGTGGACTATGGGCAGCTTCCTGCCCTCCGAGGTGCTGAGATAATTCTCGCCGTGGGTATCCAGCGTGAATATCACCTGACCGCCGCAGCTGCGGCATTCCGCTATTTTATCCAGTATGACAGGCTCCAGCTTTTCCGCTCCCGGAAAGCCCAGAGAGCCGCTCACAAAATCCGTCTGATAATCTACTACGACCAGCGCTTTCATAAAGGCCCTCCGTTATTTCTTCTTCCGCAGGGCGTTTTTGCCCCAGTTTTCGATTATTCTTGCCTGACTGCGTTCGACCGCAAGGGAATTTGCGGGGACATTTTTGGTTATGGTGGAGCCGGCGGCGGTTGCGGCGTTGTCGCCCACCTCTACGGGTGCTATCAGGTTGGTGTTGCAGCCGATGAACGCATTGTCGCCTATCCTTGTGCGGAACTTGTTTATTCCGTCGTAGTTTGCGGTAACGCAGCCGCAGCCGAAATTAACGCCCCGTCCCACGTCGCTGTCGCCCACATAGGTCAGGTGAGCCACTGCGGTATTTATGCCGATATCGCTGTTCTTTATCTCCACGAAATCGCCTATCTTCACGCCCTCTCGGATAGTCGTACCCGGACGCAGCTGCGCAAACGGGCCTATTTTTACGTTGCTCTCTATAACGGAGTCGTATGCCTGAACATTGTTCAGCTGTACGTTATCGCCGATGACGCAGTTTTCTATGTGGGAGTTTGCGCCGATGGTGCAGCCCTTTCCGACGGTGGTTTTTCCGAGCAGAACGGTGTTGGGAAGTATCGTGGTGTCGCAGCCTACGTTCACATCGCCGCCTATGATAATGCCGTCAAGCGTGATGAAGCTTACGCCGCTGTCCATCAGCTGCATGAGCTTTTTGAGCCGTGCGAGCTGATTAAGCTCCAGCAGAGCGCCCCGTGTATTTGCCCCGAGCACGATATCGGGATTTGCGGACTTGTATGCGGCACGGCGCCGCATTAATTCAACGCAGTCGGTGAGGTAGTATTCCCCGGCGGCGTTGTTGGTGGAGAGCTTCGGCAGAGCCTGTGCCAGCGCCTGTGAATTAAACCAGTATGCGCCGCTGTTCACCTCGCATATTTCCGCTTCCTCCGGGGAACAATCCTTTTGTTCCCGTATTGCGGAAAATTCGCCCCCGGTGCGTATTATCCTGCCGTAGCCCTGCGGATCGTCTATCTCTGCGGTTATCACGGTGACCTCGCTGCCCGAGGAGCGGTGAAGCTCCAGAGAGGCTCTCAGGGTGTCGGCGTCAATGAACGGTGCGTCGCCGTTCAGGACGCATACGGCGTCGCAGCGGTTAATCACTTCAACGGCGCTGCGTACCGCGTCGCCCGTACCCTTTTGCTCCCGCTGGTGACAAACCGTGACTGCGCTGTTGCTGCGGGAAGCGATATATTCGGCGGTAAGCTCCGCCTTGTAGCCTGTCACAACCGAGATTTCGTCAAACCCGAACCGCTCCGCCGAGTCAAGCACCCAGCCCAGCATGGGCTTGCACAGCACCTCTGCCAGCACCTTCGGGCGCTCGGATTTCATGCGCTTTCCTGCGCCGCCTGCGAGAATGATACATGCCGTTTTCATCAAAAATAGCTCCTTTTTGTATATTTATCCCCGGAAAGGGGTGGTATTCTGGATTTTATTCTGTATTTTCTGCTCCGCCGCCTGTTTGTGCGCACGGAGATTACTGCGCAGCGGATAGTCGTTTCAAAGGGGCTGCTGCTCCGCAGACGTTATGAGATACCCGTGAGCGCAGTCACCAAGACAGAAATACGCCGCACCGTTATCCTGCGTATTTTCCGGGGAAAGCGAGTGGAAATAAGCACGCTCTCCGGCGGCGTGTGGTTTTATATGCGCTCCTGCGAGCGGCTGCCGTTTCTGCCGGGATATGACGGCGCAGGGGTTAAGGCTTCGCCGCTTCAGGCTGTCGCAGGGGCGTTCGTTGACACCCGTGCGCTGAGCGGAGTTATCAGCTTTTGGCTGATGCTCAACCGTATCGGCAGCGTATTCGGCGACCGCAGCTTCGGCAGGATAATGTTCCTGCTGCTGGGCGCTGCGGAGGAAGCCGCAAAGCTAATGGCGGCGCTGCACATTGCCGTGCCGGAGGTGACTGCGTTCATAGGGGTGTTCATTGCCGCCGCATGGCTGTTTGTGTTCCTGCGCAAGGCGGCGGGAATGCTGCGCTTTAGGCTCTCCTGCGAGAGCGGATATATCACGGTGCGCAGGGGCGTGTTCACATTGTATGAATGCCGCCTTGTCCGCAATAACCTCACGGGGGCGGTGCGCTGCGATACTCTCACCACGCTGCTGCTGAAATCGGCTCCGCTGTATGCGCATGATGTGATGATATTCCCGCCGGTAAGCCGCCGCACCGCCGACAGAATTATCGAGGGGCTGTGCGGAATAACGCCGCCGAAGCCGCAGGTAAGACCGCCGTATTCCGCCCTGTTCGGGCATTGCGCCCTGCCGCTCGGCTGGCTGGGGGCGTTTGTGGGTGCGCTTGTCCTGACCTTTATCTCCGGCACTGACGCCGCAGGTCTTGTGCGCTCCGTGCTGTGGAGCGGCGCTGCGATAAGCCTGTGGTTTGCGGGGGCGTATATCGTCTATATGCGCCTAAGCTGGGCGGCGCACGGCGGCGGCTTCACAGGGCTTGCATTCCGCAGGGGAGCAAGGCTTTACACCGCAGCTTTCCCCGACGGGAAAATAACCATGACCGTCACCGGGAGGAATATATTCCAGCGTTTTTCGGGAATGTGCGACATCACGCTCGCCGCTGCGGGAAGAAAGCGCTGCAAGCTCAGAAATGTCCCCTACAAATCCGTATGTCGGCTGGGCTTGGGCGATAAATCGGGCTGACGGTTTCAGCTTTTGGCGATAACCTTTATATTCTTTACGCCGTAAAGCCGCAGTGCCTGTACCGCCTCGGCGTCTATGCGCTCGCCCGGCATTATTATCGGAATGCAGGGAGGGCAGGGCGTTTCTATGGCGGCGCAGATACTGCCCGCAGCCTGTTCCGTCGGGACGGTTTTGTTTGGTGAGAAAACCGCTTCTCGCACGGACATCTCCTTTTTCGGACGGATAACGGGATATACCGCCATAGGCGCAGGCTCTCTGCGGCTGATAAGACCGAGAGCCGTCAAGGTGCGCCGACAGTCCTCGGGCGTGGTTATCGCAGAGAACAGCAGAACGACGTAATTTTCGTCCGCCATCTCACATTCAACGCCCCTTGCTCTCAGCAGCGCCGCAAGCTCATAGCCCCTCCAACCCCACGCGTGTGCGTTCAGCGTTATTCTCAGCGGATCGCTCTTCCTCAGCGTAAAGCCCATCGCCGACATTTCCGATTTCAGCCGTGAAACGCAGGCGCACGCACGATTTACGCAGTCGGGGTCTGCGGCTATCATGCCGTTGAATTTGTCCATGCTGTCAAGAATAAGGTAGGACGGGCTGGTGCTGCCGAAAAGCGCAGTCATCTCCTTTGCTCGTGAGAAATCCGTGCCCTCGGAGAAGTGCAGATACGCCGCCCCCGTCAGCGTGGGGAGCGTTTTGTGTGCGGAGTCCGCGGATATCACGGGATAGCCGAATTCCATCGGGTGAAGATATTCTCTGCCGTAGACCGATTTGTTGACGAACCTCAGATATGCGCCGTGGGCATTGTCGCATACCACGGGTATTCCGGGATTGTCGGCATGACAGGTGCCGCCGTAATAGTCGATATTCGTCAGGAAAAGAGCGTCCGCCCCCGATAACGCTTCGGCGGAGCAGTCCACCGCCGCCGAGGGGTATTCCTTGGGGTACAGCCACATGATATCGAGGTCAAGCAGCACCGCCGCAGAAACAAGGCTCCTGTGAGAGCAGCGCCCTGCGGCGATTTTTTTGCAGCCCTGCGCTTTGAGCAGCGCCAGTGCCGCCTGTATTGCAAGAGTGCTTCCCCCTGCGGAATAGCAGGTGCGCTGTGCGCCGAAGAGGTATGCGGCGGCAGCCTCGCTCCGTGCGATAACGCCTGTGGAACGGTCGGTTTCATAAAGGCTGTCCGCTCCGGCTATTTCGGTGATATCACGAGGATTTTCGCCGTTGTGACCGGGCATATGCAGGCGAAGCATATCCTTTTGGCTGTATTCGTCAAGGAAATCCGATATTGGTGTTTTCATATAATTCTCCAATGCTCAAAGCCCAAGAAGCTCTGAATTTATTTCGTAGGAATATTCCGTTTTCCAGCTTTCAAGCTGCGTGTCGAACAGCTCGCTGCGCTTGTTTTCGAGGATAAGGCTGCGGAGCTGCTCCGCCGTATCGTTCAGCGTTTCCTCGGTTACTACTGCGTCGTCCTTGTAGCGCAGTATGTAGTAGCCGTAATCGGTCACGGCGGTATCCGTGCCGCCTATGTCGGCTATTCCCATGGCACATTCCTCTATTTCGGTGCCGAACACCTGCGTGCCGGGCGTAATGAGGAACGTTCCGTTGCCCTCGTCCTCGTTGAAGTCCTCCATAAGCTGACCGAAATCAGCCCCTGCGACTATCTGCGACATTATCTGCTCGTAACGCTCCTGCAAGCCGGAAAGACTGTCCCGACGAAGGCTGTCGGCTTCCTCGTCGCTGCCGTCGGAGCGCAGCGAGATTATCTGCGAATAGGTGTCGTAGTCAAAGCTGACAAGTATCGCCTGTATCGTCCGAGAGCCGTCGGGTATCCATATCGCTGCGTAATTCTGACCGCTGTATTCCTCCGGGCTGCTCTCGTACTGCGATTTTGCGGCGGCGATAAGCGCCTGAAGCCTGCTTTGAAGCTCCTCGTCGGTACATTCCTCGTCCCTGCCGATTTCCTCGGTAAGACGGCTGCGCATGTATATCGTTTCCTGCCAGCTGCGGAAGGTGTCCTCGCTGATACCGCATGTATCAAGTATCTGACGGTACTGCTCCTGCGCCTGTGCTTCCAGCTCGTCCTCGGAAAGGGAGCTGTCAGCCGCCGCCGCTGCGCTTTCTATGCCGGACAGCATTGTTTCTATCCCTGTGCGCACATCGTCCTGTATCGCTTCGAGGTCGCTGTCTGTCAGGGTCAGCCCGTATTCCGCAAACTTCGCCCTTATCAGCTTGTCCTCTATCATGTCGTTGACGACCTCCTGCTGTACGGCGGACAGGGTCTGTTCGTCGGTGTCCGAGCCGTAGCCGCTGCGGGTCAGCCGATAGCGGTACTCTGCGAGGTATTCCTCCCTGCCGATATCCATGCCCTCTGCGCCGTTTGACGGAGAGGCAACTATGTCGGCGTTTTCGGTGCTTTCCGCAGAAACGGCGGAAACATCGCCGGACGTGGCGCTCCTTATCGAGCAACCGGACAGCAGCACACACAGTGCTGCCGCAAACATTTTTACGGATTTATACATCATGCTTCGGAGGTTTCTGACGAGGCATTTGCGGTGGAGGAAACATCGGCGGCGGAGGAAACATCAGCGTCGGAGTCGATTTCCTCAGTTTCCTGCGGTTTTTCTATGTCAAGCGCCGTGTATGCTATGTTATAGTCGTATTCCTCCCGCCACTGCTGCATTGCCGCACTGTATGCGGCGTCCGCCGCATTTTCCTGAAGATCCTCGTAGATTACGTCGATTATCATTTGGGTGGTTTCGTCGTCAAGCTGTGCGTCTGCGGCATACAGGAGGATATGAACGCCGATATCGGTGGTGACCGTCTTATAGTCGCCGATATTCTCAAGCTCGTAGGCGCCCTGCTGGAACTCCGTGTAGTAAATGCCGCCGTTAGGTACGACAAGATATCCCTCAAAATCGTCTGAGGTGCTGCCGGAGTCGGCGGAGTACTGCTTTACGAGTTCGTCGAAATCCGCACCCGCTTCAAGCTGCGCCATAATATCTTCCGCCGTGGGGAGAAGCTTTTCGGCGGCTGCCTGTCTTGCCTCGTCCGCCGCCTCGTCGTCCTCGTTGGCACGAAGGGTGCTTATCTCGGTGGTGTCAGCGTCCTCGAATTTCAGCAGGATATGCTTTATACGGCGGGAATTTTCCGGCAGCCAGTAATAGCTGTAATAGGAATACGACTCGTAGTAGGTGGGTTCCTCCTCGTACATCTGCTCAACGCTTTCGGCTATCGCCTTATATTCCTCCTCGGCGTCGCTGCGCTCAACGGGGTCTTCTTCGGCGAGCTTTTCCTTGAGCTTTTCCTGTATTTTGTCGCTTCGTGCGGACATCAGGATATCGTCACGGGTCATGCCGCATTCCTCGAGCTTTTGGTCGAAATACTTTTCGGCTTCCTCAAGAACGGCGCTGTCGCCGACTGCTTCGCCCGTGCCGCTTTCTCCCGCATTGACGTAATCCTTGCAGCTGTCTATGTACTGGTCGATAAGCTGATTGTAGCTTTCTTCGATGGCTGTCATGTCGTCGTCCGTGAGGGTTATGCCGAGCTTATCCGCCTGATCCAGCACTATCTTCTCGTTGATGAGGTAGTTTATTATGCTGCTGCGCTGTTCTGCGCACTTATCCGTTACTTCCGAGGCGGTATCGTCGGGTATCTGCTGCTGAAACAGCCAGAATTTGTATTCCTTGTTGAAGTCGTCAATGCTTATCGTCAGGGAATCCTTATTGTCGACAGAGCCGGCAGCCCACGCCGCTGCGGAGGAGGAGCGCACGGAGCAGCCGCAGACGAGTATTATCGCCGCCGCTGCTGCGGCAGCCGTAATTTTTCTGAAATTCATCTGTTTATCCTTTCAATGAATAGATTTTGGCATGATTTTTGCACCATTATCCATTATAGCATAACCGCCGAAAAAAATAAATAAAAAAATATAAATCTATCGTGAAATATTTCTGAAAAGTGATGTTTTTTTGGAGAAAATATGGTATAATAGTTTTGCACAGGGTTTTTATTCCTAAATTTGACAACCGGAAGTAATGTAACCCCATTAATATACGGGAGGTATAGAAATATGAACAGAAACTGGCTGAAAAGAATAGCGGCGTCAACGGCGCTGGCGCTGGCGGTAACATCACTTGCAGGCTGCGGCGGCGAGTCGGGCAGCACGTCGGAGGGTACGGCGGAGAGTACGGCGGAGGCCGAAGATGAAGTGCAGACTGTCGCAAAGCTGGGGTTCATATATAACGGCAGCGTTGACGGCATAAGCTTCGCCGCAGACTGCAATAGACAGCGTATCGCAGCGGAGCAGTACACCAATGTCGAGTCGGAGTACATAGACAACGTGAATGTCGGCGACTTTGAAAAGGCGGTAAAAATGCTGGTGGAGGACGGCTGCAACTACATTGTGTCGGGCAGTCCCGTGTTCTCTCACACGATAAATCCCGTTTCTCAGAGCTACATGAACATCAATTTCATCGACTACGGCTCAAGTATGCGCTCGGTCAATATCTTCGCATATACCGAGAGCGTGTATCAGGCGGCCTATGTTGCGGGAATGGCTGCGGCTTACAATTCCACCAGCGAAAAGATAGGCATAGTCGTTGACCCGTCCATGCTGTATACCGTTCCGGTGACCGACGCCGTGCAGCTGGGCGCACAGCTTGTGTATGCAACGGCGCAGACGGTTTACGCCACCGCAAGAGCCGACAGCGAGATACGCAATGCGGTGGACGCACTGGCGAAAAAGGGCTGCGATGTGGTGATAAGCTACACCGCCTCCTCCGAAACCGTGGATTACTGCAACAAAAAGGGCATAAAGGTTATCGGCTGCCTTGATTACCGTGAAAATGCCTCGGATTATGAAAATCTGCTGATGTACTTCTACTCATGCCGTGACAGCTTCTATCTTGCGCAGTACAAGGCTATGGAGCAGGAAACATGGCAGCCGGAAGCATATCTCGGCTCGGTTGGCAACGGCGTGGTGCGGATATCCGACGCACTGGCTTCCGCCAAGGACGGCACGCAGGATATCATGAACAAGCTTATCCCCAAGGTGGCGAGCGGCAGCGCATATATCTTCTCCGGGCAGCTTAAGGACGTAAACGGCTCTATCATGCAGCGTGAGGACGATTACATGTCAACCAGCGAAATTCTGGCGCTGTCGTGGTATGTGGAGGGCGTTGACCTTTCTCTGGACACTTTCATTGTGTCGAAAGAAAATCCGGACGTTGTTGAGATGGTTATAAAAAAATAACGTCGAAAAAGCCTTTATTCGCAGACTATCGTCTGCGAATCGGCGGAGGACGCTTGCGTCCTCCGCCGAACCCCTTTAGCTGCATTGGCGGCTTGAAGTCGC
>CAYRLM010000055.1:0-12363 GCA_964425035.1 uncultured Ruminococcus sp. | reverse complement strand
AAGCTGAAACGCCGGAATAATCCGGCGTTTTTTGTTATTCAATCGGCATTTCAACCGTTTCGGGTTCGGGCTCTTCGGATTGGATTTCAGCCATCGCTTCGGCTGTTTCTTTCTCGATTGGCTCTGCCGGGACAGGCTCGGCGGTGGTTTTCGTTGTATTGGGCTTTGTTGTTTTTTGCGTCGCCTTAGTGGTTTTAGCCGGTTTTGTCGTCTGTGAGGGCTTTGTCGTCTTCGCCGGTTTTGATGTCTGCTCCGGCTTGGACGCTGCGGTTTCGGCTTCCCCGGTGGGAACATCGTCCGTACCCGACGCCGTTGTTGCTTCAACCGAAGGCATCGGTTCTGCGCCGTCCGTGGGGGCGGTTCCGTCCCATAATCCGGCTTCCATAAGCGCACGGTGCATTTCCCAGAGGGCTATGTAGTAGCAATACGGCGACAAATGCACGCCGTCGCCCGAATGAAGGCAGCTTCGCAGATTTCCGTCGTCATTCTTGAGATACTGCCCGAAATCCAGAAAATGCACACGCTCCGGAAATTCCTCCTCGATAAAGCTGCGCATACTGTCGTTGAAGCTGTCAATAACGCTGTTTGAGCAGAACGTGCTGCAAATCGGGGTTATCGCCGCCACAAAAACATCTGCTCCGCTTTTGTCGAGCGTTGTCTGGATTATTTTGCGGTAATTCTCGCAATAGGTCTGCTCGGACACCATGTTTACATCGTTCATGCCCATCGAAAGCAGGACGTAGCGGGGCTGCGAGGAAGTCAGCACCTCTTCATAGGTCTGATCTGCCGTTCCGCGGGAACTGAACGTGTAGTCAAAAAAGCTTCTCGATCCGAGATTTCCCTTTGCCGCAACATGCTCACGGGGAATTACTCCGTATTCCGAAAAGCCGCTGCAAATGCTGTCGCCGACAAAAAGCGAATAATCAACAAAGCTCAGCTCATCCTCGCTCAGGTCGAACTGCTCATGCACCTCGCTGTAAAAGATACTGAAATCGCTGTCGGCGTCCGGAGTGGTCGTGACCTCCGCCGTGGGTATCTGAACCTTTGAAGCGGAAGCGGAGGAAACGCTGACCGGCTTGTCAGCCGCCATGCTTTCCTGCGGCAGGACGCTGCCTGTCGAAGGGGTGGCAGTCGTCCCCAGAGTAATGAGATCCTCCATGGCAATGTTGATCTCCGGCTTCTTGTCATTGGAGGAGCAGCCGGTAAGCAGCAGACACGCAGCAAGCACAGCGCTGTAAATTCTGTATTTCATTATAATATATCAAATCCTTCCGGATGAAAAAGTCTTGTTAATCGCACCGTTCCGCCGAACGGTGTTCAATTTAGCTGCCATAATTCGCCGCAATTCGGCATGAACGGATAAAAATGCAGCAGTGAAAGCAAACAGACGCCCGATATATACAAAACGGGCGTCCGTATATTTCAATGGGAATTACTTGTGCTTCTTTCCTGCGGATTTAGCCTTGGGAGCGGGAGCGGAAGGCTTCTTTTCGGCAGCTGCGGGAGCAGCCTTTGCCTCAGGCTTTGCGGCAGAAGCGGCGGGCTTCTTTTCGGGGGCTGCCTTCTTTTCGGTAGCAGGCTTCTTATCAGCCTTCTTTGAAGGAACAAGCGTTTCGAGAGCAAGGAACTTTGCGGTGTCGCCGTCTACCTTTACAAGACCGTCAGCCATTGCCTTATTGAAGGATATCTCACCTGCAAACAGCTTGTCAATATTCTCGGCGGAGCCGGTAACGTTGACCTGAAGGTCATCATAATGATAAGGAGCGACTGTAAGTACGCCGTCCTTTACCTCAACGTAAACATCTCCGTCCTCTTCAAGGATAGTGAAGTTTGCAACCACAAGATCCTCATAGTTCTTAGCCTTGTTCTTGCTGCCCTTGAGATAGCCATTGATCTTTTCAGCAAGCTCTGTATTAGTCATGATAGAAACCTCCTGTATTCAGCGCCGATGAAGCCGACGCATTATGCATTAGCCACTGCCAAACCGACTTCTGCGATTTATTCAACGGCGTGGGAACATTGTCTATTTCTTTACTATGTTAGTATAGCACATTCAATTCGGTATTGCAATAGGCATATTTTATAAAATTACATGCAAAAGAGAAATATTTTCAGCGGAAAAATATAAATTGCCCGATAATCACTCTTCCGTCTGCGGTATCTCCTTACCGTCGTAGTCTATGAAGTATCTCTTGGGCTTTTGCTTTTCCGGCCTTTTAAGCCTGGGAGCAGTAAGCAGGTCAAGACGGACGATATCCCGGTATTCCGGCTTTACCAGATAATAAACGTAGCTCTCCACAACATTGGGAGCGGACAGCACACGACCCTCGATCTTGAAATTGTCGAAGCCCATCTCAAGATACTTGTCCAGCAGCTCTCTTGTGATAAACGTTTTGTAGTTCATGACCTGATAAAGGTTCATGGCGGTATTCTTGCAGCCGAAGTCCATGGATTCCTGCATCGGATTTTCGGACTGAGTGCGGCCTCTGAGCGTGTGCATCATCATTCGGCTCTCCGCTTCGTTTACACGGCGCTGACATCTGCCCAGAACCTCGTAATGCTCCTTGCGGCGAGGACAGTGAGGTACGCAATAGGGATTTATGAGTATCTCGCAGCGCTTTCTCAGCTCCTTCGGAATCTTGTCAAGCTTCTCGAAATCATTGTTCCAGTTGTAGTCAAGAACAACAAGCTTATAGTCTTTCTCAAATTCCTTCATCAGCAGGTCGTAATCCTCTATCTGCTTTACGGTTGACGAGGTCAGCGGGAACTTGGGGTATTTCTCGCGGATATACTCCTCAAGAAACGGCGCATTGATGATTATTTCATTGAAGCCGTTTTCAGCAAGCCGGCATATCTTATTGCAGAACGGATCCTTCAGATCCTCCTTGGTCAGCGTGGGATTGGTAAAGGTGTATCTTATCGGAACTCCCCGCTTGTTGAACTCCTCAATAGTCCAGTTTATTTCCTCGGTGGGAGTATGCCCTCCGATAGCACGTCCGCCGTTCCAAAGAGCGGGTGCGAAGCAGCCGTAGGTGGACACGATTTTAACGTCACGGAAATACTCCGGGTGCGCTTTCATCATATCAAGAAGGTTAAGATTAAGGTCACAGTGTTTCCAGAAATCCGGAATATGAAAATTTGCTGTCATTTTTATTTCTCCTCGTATTATTCGGACAATGCCATGTTTATTATAACTCAATATGATATTGTTGTCAAGACATTTGGTTCAAATAGTATCAAAACATATATTTCCGCAGCGAAATCCCGGTGCGAAAAACAAACCTCGGATAAGCAGGTTGATTTTTTGGAAATCATCTGATATAATTATATCTGTACATCTCCCCGAAAAATAATTTTCCTAACCTATTGACTAACAGCTTAGCCTGTGATATAATACAGTTAATACAATAATACAGATAATACAGTTTACTGCTTACTCTTGGTATTTCTGACACAGGAGGAAAAGATGAAAAACAAACGCTTGCTGCCGAAAATAATACTTACGGCTGTTCTGCTTTTGGCGGTTTCGGCGGTTATTGCCGCCGGCGTGATTGTCCTGCTTGGGTGGAATATGCACAAGACCGCCGTGAGCGAGCGTCCGGTGCTTCAGGCGTATGAGGACATCTCGGCCGACGAGCATTTCGTGAGGTACGACGAGCTGCCGGAGTTCTATGTGAACGCCGTCATCGCCACCGAGGACCGTGATTTTTGGGGACATTCCGGGATAGACCCGTCGGCAATAATAAGGGCGCTGCTGCACGACATCGCCGCAATGGATTTCGCCGAGGGCGGAAGCACAATAACCATGCAGACCGCCAAGAACCTGTACTACACCCAAGCCAAACGGCTGGAGCGCAAAACGGCTGAGGTGTTCACCGCTTTTGAACTGGAAGACAAGCTGGACAAGGAACAGATATTCGAGATATATGTCAACACTATATATTTCGGCAGCAATTATTACGGGATATATGCGGCGGCAATGGGATATTACGGAGTTCCCCCGTCCGGGCTGACGGACGAGCAGTGCGCCGTTCTCGCAGGAATACCTCAGGCACCCGGCGTCTATTCCCCGGACGTAAACCCCGAGCTTGCGCAGCAAAGAGCGCAGCAGGTTCTTAATTCAATGAGAGAATGCGGATACATCGATGAAAGCAGCGGCGATACGGCTCAAAAGAACGTATCGTAAACCTCGTTCACACAGCCGTCCAACAGCTTGTACACACCACAGAATTATCCCTAAACGTGCAAGGCATTTTCATCAGCCATAGAAATCTCATTCGCAGTATTTGAGCAGGAACACAGCAAAACTGTCAAACCAAGCGCAAACGGCAAAGCTTTTGCTTTCATACAATCACTTATCCTCACACAGATGATTTATTTCGCATTGATATTTATGCGATACTTTTAGTATACACCTATTCTCGATAAATGTCAATACAGTTCAAAATCCGTCAAAATAAATACACAAGCAAAAACCGTATCGGCAAAAATCCGATACGGTTTCAGTAAAAAAACTTCATTTAGCCTGCGAAGCAGGCATTTGAAATCCGTTTTTTGCCCCAGCTCTGACGGGGCTTTTTCGACGGTTTTAATTACTCCCGATAAAAATCAAACTGATTACCGGGAATCTTCTTGCAATCGTACATTGCTTCGTCCGCCATAAGATACAGCTTGTCAAACTGAACGCTGCTGTCATGGCAGAGCACCGCACCGAGGCTTATCGTGATCTTCTTCTCTCCCATTTCGGGAATGTGAATCTGCTCCACATGTGATATCAGCCGCATTATCAGATCCCGCCCCTGCTCATGGCTCTCAACGCCCACGGCAAATACCGCAAACTCATCGCCGCCGAGTCTCATCACGACATCATCGCTGCGGAAAGTGCTGCTCAGACAGTCCGCAATGGCTATCAGCGCCTTATCGCCCACTACATGCCCGAATGTGTCGTTTATCGTCTTGAACTTGTCCACGTCCATAAGGCAGAACATACCCTTTGTGCCTTTGCTTATCAGCAGCTCCGTGCGCTGCTCTCCGCTGCCTCGGTTTCTTATCCGGGTGAGTGCGTCTGTTTCGGACAGCTCCAGCAGACGGTTTTCGAGGAGCTTTTTATCGGTGATGTCCGCCATCGTGATTATCAGGATATCGTCGCCGCCCGCAAGTGTAACGTTTCGTGCGACAGCCTTAAAGTATAATTTCTTATCGTTATTACAGATTGTAAACTCAAAGCTGCAGCTTCCGTGCCGATATCGTATCTCGTCAAGCCGGGATCTTATTATTTCGTAATCATCGCCGAATGCCGGACGGATTATATCGGTGAGCGATATGCCGTTTTCGTGTACGCCGAACAGTTCCTGTGCGGCGTCGTTCATCAGAACGACCTTTCCGTTGTCGGTACGTGCGGCAATAACTCCCCATGACTGGAGATGAAGCATTTCCGCATATATTTCCTTCTGGTTTTCCAGCGCTTTCTTCAATGCGCTCTGGTATTCCAGCTCCTTCTTTTTTTGAGAATCGATGAATATCATCGTCAGTATTGCCTCGACAAGGCTGCCGTCCTCGCTGCGCATTGACGCCACAAAGCTGATACGGCACCAATGTCCGTCGCTCGCCAGAAACTCGCTGCTTATGACGTTCGTGTCGCTCATACGCTCCTTAAGCGTGGTAAGGTCGGTGAATTCCAGCATTATATCCAGATATTCCGGGGAGGTAAGCTCCTTGGTTATGCGCACCATCTGCTTGGTGGCATTGTGTATATGGTTCAGGAATTTTGTCGCAAGGGGATCTCGGTTTATAATCTGCTGGGTATCGTTTACGAGATCTATCAGGTTAATCGACACATAGCTGCTGCCTATCGCACGCAGAATTCTCTGCTCCAGTGTTTCGCGCTTCTGCATGTCGTTTACGACAAACGCCGCCACCATTTGCATAAGTATCAGCTGGTCTGTATTCTTTTTCGGGTTATCCACGCCAATAAAGCCTATAAGCTGACTGTGGTCGTAAAGCGGTGCCGCCATCAGGCTCTCGATACCCTGAACTGAAAGCAGCTGATACTCCGCAGAGCTTTCGTCAAGCTCACCGCTGAGTGAATTTATGTAGAACTCGCCCTTTTCCTCAAAAATATCCTGCCATCTGCCGATAACCGAGGCGTCTATATCGGCGAGCATATCCTTTTCGGACGAGATACCCTCGGCGCACCATTCGTAGGTATTATGCACTCTCTGCATGTTGTAGGAATACTCAAAAATATAGCCCCTGTCTGCGCCGTAATACCCGGCAATTATTTCAAGCAGTTCGTCTATCGCCTCATCAACGTTATTGTTTATATACAGCGTTTTTACACAGTCTACCAGAGTGGATTGCTGCTCCAGCTGACGCTCTAGCTCATTATTGCTGTCGTTCATTTCAGCTACCCCTTCCAGTTTAATCAACATAATTATACAAATTAAAACTCCCGCTTTATTGCTCTAAATGTTATTATACCACTTTTAACCAGACGTGTCAACCTTTATCTCGATAAAATTCTATCCGATATTACAAAAAAATTACATATTTTTCGTCACAAATGCGCATGACTACATTTTATTTGTGTCTTTAACACATTTCTATTGACAAATCCGGCTTTATGTGATAAAATAATAAGGTACTTGATATTATTTGAAGATAAGAGGTACATATGCAGGATATTGACGAACAGCTGACCGGGCTTATTCACGACTGGTTCTCGCGGCTGAGGGGGCATATTTCCGCCGGGAAAAGCGAATTTCTGGGCGGCAGGAGCCTTCTGGAGCGCGACAGGATACTGCTCACGATAGGCAGAAGCGCCACTATCACTCAAAAGCGCCTTGCAGAGCATTTCGCCGTCAGTCCGCAGTCCATGTCGGAATCGCTGTCAAAGCTGGAGCATGACGGTTACGTCACCCGGCAGAAAAATCCGCTGGATAAGCGGGAAATAATCGTGACCCTCACCACGGACGGAATGTCCCGTTCAAACGAGCTTGCGCAGGAGATGAAGGGTCAGGCGCACAGGTTTCTGGAACCGCTCAGCGAGCAGGAAAAGCAAACGCTCCTCGTTCTTCTTCAAAAGCTTACCAAGGGCTACGGCTGAGCGTCCCATGCAAAGGAGGAATTTCTATGGCATTCGAGAGATTAAACGTATATGCGGCGGAAAAGCAGAGCTTATGCACGGAGTACGACACGATTTCCGACGACCTGTTCAAGGAATACGGCGTGAACAGGGGCTTGCGCGACGTCAACGGAAAGGGAGTTCTCACCGGACTTACCCGTATTTCCAAGATAGTGTCCTTCAAGGACGAAAACGGCACACACGAGCCATGCGAAGGCGAGCTGTGGTACAGGGGCTACAACATAAACACGCTGATAGGCGGACTGAACGGCGGCTTCGGCTTTGAAAAAACCGCTTATCTGCTGATTTTCGGCGAGCTTCCGACAGAGGAGCAGCTTGACCAGTTCAACGATATACTGACGGAATGCCGTGTGATACCCTCGAACTTCACCCGTGACGTTATCATGAAGGCTCCCTCGCACGACATCATGAACTCCATGACAAAGAGTATACTCACGCTGTCCTCCTATGACGAGAACCTTTCCTCCAACGACATAGGCAACTGCATACGGCAGTGCCTTATGCTGACCGCCGTGTTCCCCATGCTTGCGGTGTACGGCTACCATGCGTACAACCACTACGACAACAACGGGAGCATGTATATCCACCGTCCCGCCGCAGGACTTTCCACCGCAGAGAACTTTCTGAGAATGCTCCGCCCGGACACAAAATACACCGAGCTTGAAGCGCATGTTCTCGACATTGTTCTCATGCTCCACATGGAACACGGCGGAGGAAACAACTCCACCTTTACCACCCGTGTAGTCACCTCCTCCGGCTCTGACACCTACTCTGCGATAGCCGCAGCGATGTCCTCGCTCAAGGGCCCCCGTCACGGCGGCGCCAACCTCAAGGTAATGCAGATGATGCAGGATATACGCTCGCATATCTCAAACCCCGCCGACAAGGACGAGGTTGAGGCATATCTCCGCAGGCTGCTTGACGGCGAGGCGTTCGACGGCAAGGGGCTGATTTACGGAATGGGTCACGCCGTGTATTCCATCTCCGACCCAAGAGAGCGGGTGCTGAAATCCTATGTCCAGAAGCTTGCGGAAGCAAAGAACAAGACTGCGGATATGGCGCTGTATTCCAACATCGAGGAATTAGCGCCGAAGCTCATCGCCGAAAAGCGCCGCATTTACAAGGGCGTCAGCCCCAACGTTGACTTTTACAGCGGCTTCGTGTACGATATGCTGGGTATACCCGTGGAGCTTTACACGCCGCTCTTTGCCATTGCGAGAGTGGTCGGCTGGTCTGCGCACCGCATAGAAGAACTGGTAGGCATGGGCAAGATAATCCGCCCTGCTTACAAGAGCGTTATGGAAGAGATAGAATAAAACGGATTTTAATAGCCTGCTTCGCAGGTCAAATGAAGTTTTCAACAAACCGAAACAGCCGATCTTCCGATCGGCTGTTTTTTGTTTCCGATTTAATTAAGAAGCTTGGTTTCGGGTTCGTACAGTATATCCCAATCAAACTGTTGGAAGTCAAAATGGTTGATGGCGTCGGTCATTTCCAGCATTATATCGTCGGGAATATCCTCTTCCTCGGCAAATTTCTGGAGAGCCGTGATGTATGTGTGCTTCAGCAGCATTTTGTCCTTCAGCGAAATGTGAAGCTTCACCCTGTCGCCGGTATCCGCATTGGTGAGGTTAGCTATGTCATAGTCTATCAGGTGCATAATGTCTGTGATACAATCCTGACTGCGGCTGCCGAATACGACATGATGCAGTATCTCCGCACGGCAAAGCGCCGACAGGCTCAGCTCCTTGGGCAATACGTCATGCACAGACAGCAGAGAGAACACAAAATCCTCCAGCGACGCATAGTTCTTTGAGCGCCCCATGCATAGGGTAAGGCTGTCCACGCCTGCTCTCGAAGCCTTTATCGCCATATCCACGGCGGTTTTCTTCCCATTCATCGGGCAGAGATCCACCGGAACAGTCACAGAGGATTTTGCACGCCACACCATTTCGCCGACTTCTATATCCTTCATCAGCGGATAGCTCCCCCGCAGCCTTGCCATAGCGATCTGTGAAGAAATCTGCCCCTGCGCCAATCCGATAAGCTGCCGGGAAAGTCCGTTTATCGCCGGGAATTCTATTATGGCGGGAGTTTTCCCGATTTTCACACGTTCCTTGAGGTCTTGTATCGTCAGCAGCACATAGTTGAAATCGAACGCCTGCGTAAGCTCCCCGAACATCGGATCGCCCAGACGGAATATATATCCTATGCCCTCGGGCAGCTCGTGCATTTTCATCACCGTGCGGAAATCCAGTTCAACGTACTTTACGCCCGTTTCCGCCAGCGCCTGTATGTATCGGTAGATGTGCTGCGGCTTTACACGCTCGTCTATCGGCAGCGTGCAAAGGCTGTTGTCGGTTATAACTGTTTTCATATCAACCCTTTAACCCACGGGACTGTCTGTCCATGTCCTCTACAACTATATCGTATATTTCTCCCAGCGAGGCGCAGTATTCCAGCACCTTCCACGGCTCGTTGGTGTGGTAGTGCAGCTTTATAAGCTCCTCATCTCCCACCGCCAGAAGGCAGTCACCCTTGAAATTCGCACGGATATACTCGTTAATGGCGTCCTCGTCAAGCCCCTCGCCCTCGATGAGAAGCTGTGTGTCATACCTGAATTCTGTCATTTTTTTATTCCTCGCTTTCGGTTTTATTATTTATTAATTGTGCGGTGCCGCCGTAAATTCTATGCGTACCCTGTTCACACGAAGCTGCGCCGCTTCAAGCACGGTAACGGTAAAGCAGCCCTTGGTGATTGTGTCGCCGCTTTTCGGAATGCTGCCGAACAATCCCAGTACCCACCCCGCAACGGTGTGAGCCTCGCTCTCAATATCCGCGGGTATATCTCTCGCCTCAAAAAAACGCCGCAGCGAGTTCAGCGAAACCTCGCCGTACACCTCGAACACTCCGCTCCCGACTACCGTCACAGGAGATCTCACCTCGTCGCTCTCGTCCCATATTTCCCCGACAAGCTCTTCGAGAATATCCTCCATAGTGACAATGCCCAGAGTTCCGCCGTGCTGGTCGAGAACCACGCTCATGTGGCACTTCTGCTTCTGCATGGTGCGGAAAACCTCGGACAGCTTCTGCATCTGCGGCAGATAGACGGTTTCCTGCATTATGCTGCGGACAGTGAAATCGCCGTTCTTCTCGTACTGCTTGAAGAACTCCTTTTCCGTGATTATTCCGATGATATTATCCAGAGTGCGCTCATACACGGGCATTCGGGAATATTCCTCCCGAAGAAACTTCCTGCGCACCTCGCCGACGCTCTCGCCCGCCTCTACTGCGGTTATGCGCACGCGAGGGGTTATTATCTCGTCAACGGTAATCTCGTCAAATTCCAGCGCTCTGCGCACGAGGTTGCTCTCCTGTGTTTCAAGCACTCCCTCGTCCTCAATCTCGTCTATCATCACCTTAAGCTCTTCCTCGGTCATGCTGACGGATTCCTTTCGGCGGAACAGCCCCGACATTCCGTTTTTCAGCAGGATAAAGAATGCCGAAAACGGAGTGAAAATTACCATCAGAAACGCTATGACGGACGAAGAGAACATCGCCACGGGCTCCGCAAAATCCTTTGCCAGACTTTTTGGCATGACCTCGCCGAATATCAGCACGATTATTGTGGTGGCTATGGTGGACACCAGCGAGCCGTACTGCTCTCCCACAAGCTGTATCGCCAGAATGGTCGCAATAGACGAGCAGGCAATGTTCACGATATTATTGCCGATAAGTATCGTTGTCAGCGCCTTGTCATATTTGCCCAGAATGTTCAGGGTGCGCTGCGCCGCACGGCTGCCGTTGTCAGCCATGTTTTTCAGGCGTATTCTGTTGGCGCTGTTCAGCGAGGTTTCCGCTGCGGAAAAAAACGCCGAGCATACTATAAGCAAAACTATCAGCACAATTTGCATGAATTACTCCCAACTCTTCCATACGTCGGGGCAGTAACCGGTGGTAGCCTGCCGCCCGTTGCGGACGATAGGCGTTTTATAGAGCTTCGGGTTCTCCGCAAGCTTATCCGGCTTTGCCTCGTCCAACAGATATTTTATCTGCGCATAGTCCTTTGACTTATCGTCGATAACTGCGTCGATGCCGCCCAGCGCCCTTGTAACGCTGTCCAGTTCGCCGCGGCTCAGTCCCTTTGATAGGATATCCACATACTGGTATTTTATGCCTCGCTCCTTAAAATATCTCTCCGCTTTTTTCGTATCGAAGCACTTGGATTTGCCGAAAATCTGTATGTTCATACTTCCTCCGTGTACAGCGGCGTCAGTCGGTATCCTCGCCCAGCGCATATTTACGCACCGCTCTCATCACGCCGTTTTCGTTGTTGCTGTGTGCAATGAACCTTGCCAGCTTCTTTATGTCCCGATGACCGTTTTCCATTGCGAAGCTCCAGCCGGCGAAGCGCAGCATTTCCTCATCGTTGAAATAATCCCCGAAAGCCATAACGTCGCCGCTGTCTATGCAAAGCAGCTCCGCAAGCTGTTCCAGTGCGCTGCCCTTGTTCACCCCTGCGGACATTACGTCCATCCAGATAGGCCCCGAAACCTGAACGTTGAGCCTGTCGCCCATTATGGCGTCCAGCGCAGGCTTGGCATGGTTCTCGGTTCCCAGAGTATCGCACACGGCTACTTTATAGATAACCTCGTTCACCGAAAGCAGATCATCGCACGGAATATGATTTTTGTAATATTTTGCTATCTCCGCCGTGAAATCGGAGTCTGCCGCCAGATGATAAGTCCCTGTTTGCGCACATACCAACACGCGAAGTCCGCCTATCTCCCGACACGCCCCTATAAGCTGCTCGAAGGTGGAGCGTTCCAGCGGCGTGTACCTCGCCTGTTTTCCCTCGTGATAAATGTTTGCGCCGTTATCGCAGATAAAATCCAGTCTTCTGCGGTATTCCTCGGGGAAAAGGTGCGCCACTGCGTCATATGAGCGTCCGCTTGCCACTGCGAATTTTATCCCTCGGCTGCCGAGTCTGTCAAGCACCTCAAAGAAATCCGGCGGAAGCTCTTTCCTGTCATTGAGCAAGCTGCCGTCCATGTCGCTTGCGATAAGCTTAATCATATGTGTTCCTCGCTTTTGTTTCGTGTTTTTTCTTTCTGTTATTATGATTTTATTATAGCACATTTCCGACAATCTTGCAATAGGAAAGTTCATACAGGTTATCACATAAAAAAACCGGCTGCATTCGTGCAGCCGGTCAGACC
>CAYRLM010000054.1:0-12452 GCA_964425035.1 uncultured Ruminococcus sp. | reverse complement strand
GCTGCTCTCTCATTGCACGGAAGCTGGAATGTATATCACCCGACCATGTGAGTACGCCATATTTCTGGCTGCCTGCCCATGCGCAGCGCACCAAACTCAGCACGTCCTTTTCACCGACTGATTTCAGACCGTCATAGAAGCCCTTGGCGTACATCAGCGGATAGATGTTGGTGCATTGCAGCGCCGTCCCTGCATAATATCTGTAATTGTCAAAATCGTATGGGCCGTATTCCGGCTCGGCTTCGTCCAGCCAGAAGCAGCGTATTCCCTTGGCATAGTAGTTTTCACGGCACTTTTCCCAGACGAATTTCTGCGCTTCGGGATTTGTTGCGTCGTAAAACACGGTATTCCCCATCCATGTCATGTGAAGCCCGCTGCCACGGTCTGCGGATACCAGCATACCCTTTTCCGCCATTTCTCCGAAATTCTCGCTGCGCTCGTCAATGGTCGGCCATACGGACACCACCGTTTCAATTCCCATTTCCTTCAGCTCTCGCACCATTCCCTCAGGGTCGGGCCAGTCACGGGGTTCAAACTTGAAATCCCCCTGCATAGTCCAGTGGAAAAAATCCACCACGATAGCGTCCATAGGCAGTCCGCGACGCTTATGCTCACGGGCTACCGCAAGAAGCTCCTCCTGATTGCGGTAGCGAAGCTTACACTGCCAGTAGCCGAGCCCGTATTCCGGCATTCTGGGCGCTCTGCCGACGGCAGCGGTGTAATGCTCGGTTATCTCTGCGGGCGTATCGCCTGCGGTTATGAAATAATCGAGATACTGCGCCGATTTTGCGTACCACTCGGTCTTGTTCATGCCAAACGCCGCAGTACCCACCGCAGGATTGTTCCACAGAAATCCATATCCGCGGCTGGAAATATAAAACGGCACGCTCGCCTGAGAATTCCTGTGACAAAGCTCCAGCACCGAACCCTTTTTGTCGAGATGGCTGTCCTGATACTGCCCCATGCCGAAAATCTTTTCGTCGTCATAAGCCTCGAAACGTGCAAATATCTCGTAGTCCGTTCCGCCCTGACGTGGCTTCAGTTCTCTGCCGGGAATGCGCAGCGGTACGCAGTAGCGGTTTATGCGGTCGCGATTGCGCCAGTATTCCTCGGTAAGTATCTTGCCCTGTCGGTTCAGGAAGCTCAGTCTGCCCTCACTGTCAAGCTTGACGGTGAGCTTTCCGTTGGTGAGGTAATATTCCGTGCCTGTCCTATGGTATTTTGCGTATTCCTCGCCCTTGTACCACGGGTCGGTGGTATCAATTTCCTCGCTGCGTATAGTGCAGGTATGAGCCACTTTTTCGGTGAGAGCACTGTAATAGGGCGAACCGCTCATGCGCTCGTCCTCTTCAAGGTCACGCACAGCCGGGTACATTCTCACCCGAAAGGAGCTTTCGCCCCACGGGTCTATCACCAGCCTTGCGACGCCGAAGGCTGCGGTCAGCCTGTTGCTTTCTGTATTTACGGTCATTGCTGTATTCCTTTCGTGTTTGTTTAATTAATTATACACTATTTTAGTCAAAAATGCAATAAGTTGAAACGAAAATACAGCCGATGAAAGAATTTGTGCCGCTTAGACTTGAATATGGCTTCTATATCCTATGCAGCACAATTTGTATCATCAATATAAACACGGCGAAAATTTCCATGCTCCATAAAGGACGCCAATACAGTCGATTTCAATCTTTACAACTCCCGCAGAGAACAACGACAGCAATTCAGCCAACGAACCGCAGGTTACTGACGACAATGCCGAAAGCGCTGTTTCAAGCGAAGCTGAAGATGTTTCCTCGGACGAGAGCAAGTCGCTTGTGGTTTACTTCTCATGGTCGGGAAATTTGCAGAAAATGTCACGTTGGGTTGCGGACGAAACGAACAGCGACATCTACCGTGTTACTCCAAAAGAAGCATATGACACGAATTACGAGGGCTGCGCAGACCGTGTGAAAAACGAGGTCGACAACGGAATCCGCCCCGAACTTGACAATTTACTTGACGGTGAAACGGTTTCGCAGTATGATGTAATATATGTGGGATTTCCCATTTGGCGGGGAACTATGCCTATGTGCATATTCACGCTGCTTGAAAAGTTCGACCTTAGCGGAAAAAACATCATACCGTTCTGCACCAACGAGGGAAGCGGAATGGGCAGCAGCGAGCGTGACATGAAAAAGTTATGCCCCGGCGCAGCAATTAAAAGCGGTCTGGTCTTTCGATACACGGCGCAGAAGCGTAGATTACGGAAAACAAGGTGTCTGCACGGGTAAAAAGATCTGTCGGATAGAGCCGTTTTTTTGACATCTTTTCCTCGGTCTTAACTTTGTTTTATTCTATTACTTTGAGAAAACGATGTCATGTCTTATTGTACTTCATCAAAACGAGATTCTGTAAGAAAACTGATGCCAACATTCTTATGCTTGCGCACAGTCAAATAATCTTTAAACATTGATTTTATCTCCCTATTGAGTTCAATTAGATTCTCTGTCGAAACAACGGATTCCAAGGAATCGGATATATAGTTGTCATATTTGTTTGAGGTGTCATATCCATCAAAACCGGCAATAGCGATAGAACTGATATCAATGTCATCAAGCAGACGCAGTAGCATCATGACTGAGTTGTCAAGGTTGACCCAGCCGCACTTTACCAGACGAGGATATGAAACAATATAACAGCGATTTGACGGAGGATAGTTTATATTTGAAGCAAGAATCAACTGCATATCTTTAATTTTACCTTGGCGCTTTAGTGACTCAAATCATTTGAGATTGCTGCAATAGAGAAAATCACCGGCTATCTCGTCCAATATGAAATTAACATTGATAACAACAGCGTTATTTTCTTTGATATATCTATTTACACTGTCAATGTTAGCTTCCAGATTCTTGCCCGGACATAAAATCACAATGTTCCTGCCTGACAGCTTTTCAGCTAATGCATTTACCATATCTCTATCGTCAATATCCGATGCGATATAATCCATATACAAGTGCTCCAGCAAGTCATAGTCGTAGCGGATTGTGGGACTGAGCATGTTGATGATATAGCGTATATCCTTGGATTTAATGCCTGTTTTCTTTTTCAGGTAGTCTATATTGTTAACATGGGAGCTGTAACAGCCTGCAATAAACAAATCAGTTGAATATCCCCATGAACACCTTGTTCTGATATTATTAATGTAATTGTTTATTATATCGAGAATTATATCAATATTATAGTGATATCCCAATTTTGCTGTCATATACTGTGCAACAAGCTCGGTCGGAGTGTTTCCCGCACCTCTGCCCATACCGGAAAGCGTTGTATCAATAACTCCGTGCCTACTGCCCAGCATAGACAAAAATTCCTGACTAAGCACATTTGACATCTGCATATTATTATGGGAATGGAAGCCTATCTGGCAGGTTTCTATCAGGTTGTGGTCAATTATGCTGTAAACCCTTTTGAGGTCGCTTGCATACATTGAGCCAAACGTATCTACTATTGAAAAGCAATAAGGTTTGATGCTGTTGACAGCAGATATCAATTCAACCAGCTCAATGTCAGAGTATCCCAGAATATCAACAGGCTGAACAAACACCTTGTATCCCTTGCGCTTTATCTCCTTGCAAAAGTCGATTACAGCCTCTTTTTCATGCTTGAAAAAGCATGCTCTGACTATATCAAAGCTCTTCCCGCTATAGTCATCAAGATTTTCTATCGAGTAGCGGCTGAAATCCGCAAGGACGGCAAACATAGAACTCCCGCGGTTTTCAGGAATATATTTTTCGGCATCTGCCGAATTAAAATATATCGTTTTTCCCGGTTCTTTTCCCTCATCCTGCAAAAAGCCTATTTCAATGATATCAATGCTGGCGTCAACAAGACCGAAAATTATTCCGTTAATATTATTGTCGCCAAACTTCTTATCTAATGAGATATGCACCATCGCGAAAGGTACAATCCAAAATCATGCTGTTGTTCATCAGAATCCTCTTCCCTTCAAAATTTTTTCTACCTCAACAACATGTTCCGGGACATCGACTCCGATGCTGTCAAACTGTGTTTCGCCAACCCTTATCTTATAGCCGTTCTGGAGCGCACGCAAAGGCTCGATAGCCTCTCCAAGCTCCAGTTCCGTCTGTTTCATTTCGTGAAACTTTTTCAGGAAATCTTTCCTATATGCATATATGCCAACATGCCTGTATACGTTTGCCATTTTTCCGTCCTTTATATTGGACGGAATTACAGAACGTGAGAAATAAAGTGCGTCACCATTGTTGTCTGTTACCACCTTTACGGTGTTGACAGACTCTATCAGTGCCGGGTCAGTTATTGCCTTTTTGAGTGTGCCAAAATATACAGAGTCATCATCAAACAGCCTAATAGTCTGTCTTATCATCTCCGGCTCAATAACCGGCTCATCGCCTTGGATATTGATATAAAGATCTCCGTCTATTTCTTTTGCTGCTTCAGCAACTCTGTCAGAACCGGTTGGAACATTATCAGGTGTCATTATTGCCTTTATGCCAAGCTCTGTACACTTGTCATAAATTCTCTTGTCGTCTGTCGCAACGGCAACTTCGTCAATTTCTTTTACTTTCCATACATTGCTGATAAACCCACCATATCATAGGCTTTCCGCATATATCAACAAGAGGCTTCCCGGGAAATCTTGAGGATTTAAATCTTGCAGGTATAATTCCAATTACTTTCATAAATAAACTTCCTTTCAAATACATAATGGACATAAATCGGCTTTCTTGCAGGCTTTCTGCCGTATTCAACCTTTGAATATCCAACATCGGAGGATCCTCAGATTGCAACATAATCTGTGCAGATGACATTTTGCAATTCTTTGATATCTTTACATTGACAATTATAGCATTTATTCGACATTGTTTCAATAGATAAATAAGACAATTTCTGCTGCAAAAATGGCAAGAGCGGTTACATTCAAGTCGCTCTTAGGCCGTCTAAAAGCCATGCTTTTGGTGCTTTTATCCAAAAAAATTGGCTGTGCGGCAATCCAAAATTCGGCTCTTGAACGTACAATCTTCCACACCTAACTCGCCTCACTTTGGTGTTCGGATTCGCAGCATCGTGTTTCCAGCCAAACATCTGCACGGCATGCGTTGTGTATAAGGCGTAATCCGGTTGCAAAGCATAAGGCGAAGCCGTTGCTTGTACACTTGTGCGGTGCAGGCAGGACTCCGACAACCAATAACAGCACAAAAGCAATGTTTTTACCCGGGAAAACCATATCAAAATAAGGTTTTTCCACAAGCTGCGGAAGACAAAATGTCGCCCCTTTCGTTCTTTTATTTTGAGAAAGCCTTTATCGCCCGTACTGTCCGTTCAATATCCTCATCGGAATGCGCATAGGAAACAAACATAGCTTCAAACTGCGACGGTGCGGCATATATTCCGCTGTTCAGCATATGACGCCAGTATTCCGCAAATTTCTCGGTGTCGCACTTCACCGCCGCGTCATAATCCGTCACACGCTTGTCCGTGAAGAAAACCGTCAGCAGCGAACCGCAGCGGTTGGCATTCAGCCCCGCTTCAAGCATGGCATTGTGAAGCTTCTCTGCGGTGGAATTAATGCGCTCGTATAAATCCGGAGTGTTCTCTATAAGCTGAAGCTGCGCCGTCCCCGCCGCCACTGCGCAGGGATTTCCCGAGAGCGTTCCCGCCTGATAGACGGAACCCAGCGGCGCTACGCATTCCATTATCTCACGCTTGCCGCCGTATACCGCCAGCGGCATTCCTCCGCCGACTATCTTTCCGAGAGTGGTGAGGTCGGGAGTTATCCCGTAATATTTCTGCGCACCGCCGTCCGACAGCCTGAAGCCTGTTATCACCTCGTCAAATATCAGCAAAGCGCCGTACCGCTCCGTGATGTCCCGCAGGAATTTCAGAAAGCCCGGCTCGGGGGGAACTACGCCCATATTTGCCGCACACGGCTCGACAATAAGCGCCGCAATCTCGCTGCCGTAAGCATTGAACAGCGCTTCCACCGAGCCCTCGTCATTGTACCTCGCCAACAGCGTGTCGGCGGTACACCCTGCCGGAACTCCCGCTCCCGACGGTATTGAGTGCGTCATAAGCCCCGACCCCGCCTTTACAAGCAGCCCGTCAGAATGCCCGTGGTAGCAGCCCTCAAACTTGATTATCCTGTCACGTCCCGTGTAACCCCTTGCTGCACGAATGGCGCTCATCACCGCTTCCGTGCCGGAATTCACCAGCCGCAGCAGCTCCATTGACGGGAAATGCTTCCCGATAAGCTCCGCCAGCCTTATCTCTCCCTTGTGGCATGCGCCGAAAGTAAGCCCGTTATCGCATGCGTCTTTGACCGCCCGAATTATCTCAGGAACGGCATGTCCCAGAATGTTCGGCCCCCATGAACAGATATAGTCGATAAACTCGTTTCCGTCCTCGTCGTATATCCTTGAGCCCTCCGCTCTTGAGATGAACAGCGGCGGCATTCCCACCGAGCGGCAGGCTCTCACCGGGCTGTTCACGCCGCCGGGCATGAATTCGCAGGCTCTCTCGTAAAGCCGCTCGGAATTTTCGGTTTTCATTCGTCCTCCTTTATCCATGCGGCGGCGTCCAGTGCGTGATATGTGATTATAATATCAGCTCCGGCACGCTTTATTGAAGTGAGATTTTCCATGACAATCCGCCGCTCGTCTATCCAGCCGAGCTGCGCCGCCGCCTTAACCATAGAGAACTCGCCGCTGACATTGTAGGCGGCTATCGGCAGGTCAAAGCGCTCCCGTGCGGATTTCAGCACGTCAAGATAAGCCAGCGCAGGCTTTACCATCACCATATCCGCTCCCTCGGCGATATCGTCCGCTATTTCACGGAGCGCCTCTCTGCCGTTTGCGGGATCCATCTGATAGGTCTTTCGGTCGCCGAAGCCCGGAGCGGAATGCGCCGCGTCTCTGAACGGCGAATAATACCCCGAAGCGAACTTGGCGCTGTATGACATTATCGGGACATCGCTCAGACCGCTTTCGTCCAGAGCCTCACGTATAGCCGCCACTCTGCCGTCCATCATGTCCGACGGAGCTATGATATCCGCCCCTGCTTTGGCAAGGCTCACAGCCATGGCGCTCAGCAGCGGCAGCGTTTCGTCGTTCAGTATTTTACAGCCGCACACCAGTCCGCAGTGACCGTGGTCGGTATATTCGCACAGGCATACGTCCGCAATGACTATCATCTCGGGATAGTGCGCCTTGATATATCTTACGGCACGCTGGGTAACTCCGTTGTCGTTATAGGCTTCGCTGCCCCGTGCGTCCTTGTGCGCCGGAATACCGAAGATAAGCAGCCCCGAAATTCCGCTCAAGGCTATCTGCGGCAGAATGTCCTCCAGCCTGTCAACGGAATACTGATACACTGTGGGCATAGATTCCACGGGTGTTTTTATGTTCTCGCCCTCCGCCACGAATATCGGATAGATAAAATCCGCCGGGTCAAGACGGGTTTCCCTCACCATTCTGCGCATTGCCGCATTTGCTCTCAATCTTCTGAACCTCTGCATTTTACTGCCCCCACTATGACATTTATTATTCCGTCAACGCTGCTTTCCTCCGGGATAAGACAGCCGTTCACGCCGTATTCTTCAAGCTGCGCCGCGGTAACTCTTCCGATAGCGACAGCCCTTGTGTTATCTGACAACGTTCCTCCTGCGGAGAAAAAGCCACGAACCGTCCCGGCGCTTGTGAATACCGCAAAATCACAGTCAATCGTCGGCTTAACCATTGCAGACGGCCGATACACCGGTTTGTAGATACTCACGTCGTCGTACCGCAGCCCTGCGTTGTCCAGCAGCCCGGTAAGCTCCTTTGAACCCTCCGCGGAGCGCATTATAAGCAGCCTGTCGGACGCCGAAAGCCTTTCGCAAATAAGTCTGCCAAGCGCTGCGGTGTTGTACTCATGCGGCATAAGCTCCGGGTAAATCCCCGACTGCTCCAGCACCGCCGCAGTTCCCTTCCCCACCGCAGCGAAGCAGATACCGCCGAGCGTTCGCAGGTCAATGCGCCTGTCACGCAGCTTTTTCAGAAACAGCCTTGCTCCGTTGGGGCTTGTCAATACAATATGGGTGTAATCCTCCAGCCGCCCGAACGCTTTGTCAACGGCTTCGCCGTGCAGCTCGCAAAGTTCCGTTCCTCCTGTGCGGTAAGCGTACGCTCCCAGCGAATTCAGACCCGAAACAAGCTTTCGCCCCGTTTCGGGGGAGGATACAACGGCGGCGGCAACTCCGTCAAGCGGCGGCACATAGGTCGGCGAAAAGTCATATGCGGCGGTATCGCCCACCACTATCACCGCCGGAGCGGTCAGTCCCTCTGCCCTTACCCTATCGGCAACGGACGAAAGCTCCGCCCTTACCGTGCGCTGATTTATCGTCCCGCCGCAGGATATCACCGCCGCAGGAGTGTCACCCGACATTCCGCCGGAAATAAGCCCTGCCGCAATATCGTCCAGCGAATTAAGCCCCATCATGAACACCAGCGTTCCCTCCAACGCCGCATACCGCTCCGGCTTATCGGGAGCGCAGCTGTCGGCGGTGTGACCTGTTATCACATGAAAGCTGCGCGCGGTGCGGCGGTGTGTGACAGGTATTCCGGCAAGCTCCGGCACCGCAACGCAGGAGGTCACTCCGGGAACAACCGAAAAGGGTATCCCTCGCTTGCGAAGCTCCGTCAGCTCTTCTCCGCCCCTGCCGAAAACAAACGGGTCGCCGCCCTTTAATCTCACCACATTTCTGCCGGAAAGCGCCTTTTCCGCCAGCAGCGAGTTTATCTCCTCCTGAACGGCGGAATGCAGCCCGGCACGCTTGCCCACGCATATTTTCTCGGCTTCGGGGCAGAAATCCAGCAGCCGCTCGTCAATCAGGCTGTCGTATATCACCGTGTCGCAGCAGCAGAGCGCTTCCTTGCCTCGCAGCGTTATCAGGTCGAAGCTGCCGCAGCCCGCCCCGACCAGCGTTACTCTTCCCGTCATAGCTCCGCTGTCAGCTCCTTTATCTTCTGTGAGTATTTCTCCGGCTCGCAGCTGCCCGAAACCGTTTTCCCGGTGCTGTCCGAAATAATGATGTGCATTGCGCCGCCTTTTATCTCGGTATAAGCCCCGACAGGCACGGTGCAGTCCGCTCCCAGCGCCGCAATTATCTCACGCTCTGCCGCAAAGCACAGCGCCGTTTCCCTGTCCGATATGCTGCGAACCATTTCCGCGGCGGCGCTGCCGACAGCGCATTCTGCGGCAATTATACCCTGACAGGGCGCAGGAATGAACTCACGGTAGCCGAATTTCCTCACCGAAAATCCGTCAAGCGTCAGCCCCAGCCGATTTATTCCGGCGGCGCAGAGTATTATGCCGTCATATTCCCCGTCGGAAAGCTTTCTGAGCCTGGTATCGACGTTGCCCCGTATATCTGCGAAAACCGCATTCGGGTACAGCGCCGAAAAGTTCCTCCTGCGGCGCTGACTGCCTGTGCCGACGGTGAATTTATCTGCAGCGCCGAACTCGGCATTCCTGCGTGTTATCAGCATATCCCTGCTGTCGCCCCTCGCAAGAACCCCTGCTATCTCCAGTCCCTCGCCGAGCCGCACCGGCAGATCCTTGGCGCTGTGTACCGCAATGTCTATATCCCCGTTTCGAAGCGCCTGCTCTATTTCCTCAACAAATACGCCCTTACCGCCTATCCTATCCAGCGGCTTATCCGTCACACGGTCGCCTCGGGTGACTATTTCCACGGTCTTTATTTCCGTGCCGGGGTACTTTTCCGCCAGCGCAGCCGCTGCCATTGCGGTCTGCGCCAGCGCCAGCCTGCTGCGGCGGGTTCCTATCCTTATCGTCATACGTTTATCTCCAGAGTATCTATAAATCCAATCAGCTGCTCCTCGCTTGGTATTTCACCGCCCGAGCAGTATTCCAGCGCCGCCGACATCACTCTTGCCCTTTGTTCTTCCGGAAATCTGCTGCGCACATACGGTCGGATAAAGCCCATCAGCGAGCATATCTCAGCCATTTCGGGGGTAAGCAGCCGCTCTGCCTGACGGCGTATTTCCGCAGCCATAAGCGGACTTTTCCCTGCGGTTGAGATCCCCACCGTTATATCTCCGCACTGCGCCAGCGCCGGAAAAAAGAATGTGCAGTTCTCCGGGTCGTCCACGGCGTTGCAGGGAATTTTCCGCTCCCTGCACAGACGGGATATGCGGGAATTTACCTCCGTATCGTCCGTCGCAGCAATAACAAAACTCATTCCGTCAAGGTCGCCGTCCGTGAATTTCCGCTGCGACAGGCGTATTTCGGGCAGTGCGGATATTTCCGCGGAAATAACCTCGGCGACGACGTGTATTTCCGGAGAGAACGGCAGAAGCTTTTTTATTTTGTGCAGCGCTATCCTGCCGCCGCCAACGATAAGGCAGGGCTGCCCGCTTATATCCGCAAAGAAAGGAAAATACGGCATATCACTTACCCTCCAATCCTCTCAGTACATTCGCCACGGCGCCGAATGCGGCGCTGTCCAGCCCGGAGCGCAGCTTGTAGAACAGCTCCTCTCCCGTCATGCCCGAAAGCACCCCTGAGCTTCGCAGCTCCGGCTGTATATCATGCATTAGCAGCGTTTTTTTCAGCTCGTCGATGTCCTCGCTTATAATCTGCTGCGCCTGTTCAACGCTGTCTGCCTTGAGCAGACCGTTTTCCGCCGCAAGCTGACGGAAATAATCCACGCTGCGCAGCGTTATTCCCGGAAGCTCCGCAGCCGCCGGGTCTATGTCACGGGGAATGGCAAGGTCAATGAAAAGCTGCGGCTTTCCTGCGCTCGTCAGCCTGTCCGCCGATATCACCGTGTGAGGGCTTGTCGTGGCGGATATCACACAGTCGCATTGAGGAATATGCTCGTAGCGCTCCTCGTAAGGAATTACGGTCAGCGCAGGGCTTTCGGGCAGTATCAGTCTGCTTGCGCTGTGGGAGCGCAGCGTGGCAATTACCCTCACTCTGCGGTAGGACAGCAGGTTTTTCAGCAGACTTGCGCCTGTGCTTCCGCTGACGCCTATCAGCATTACAATCGGGTCGGGAACGAAATGCGCCGCAAGCTTTGCCGCAAGCGTTGCATGAGATACCGAGGTTCTTGATATGGCGGTTTCGGTCTTTATGCGCTTAGCCGACGCAAAGGAGTTCTGAAATATGATATTGGTACGGTCGGAAAGCGGCGTAATATCGGCGGAAAACGCATATGCGTTTCTTAGCTGTCCCAGCACTTCGTCCTCGCCGACTATCGCAGAATCCATGCCGCTTGCCACTCTGAACAAATGCCGCACGGCACTCTCTCCGTCAAATATCATGGACAATTTGCGCACCTGTCCTTCGGAAACTCCGCCAATCTGCGCCATAAGACCCGCCGCAAGGTCGGAGCTGCCGTTAATGTACAGCTCCGTGCGGCAGCAGGTACACAGCAGCACCGGGCTGTACTGCGCATTCCGCTCTATAAACTGCGCCCTCTTCTCCGGCTCCGGTGTGAATTCTCCCCTGATTTCCTCACCGCAGCGCTTATAATTTATGCTCACACATACAAAGCTTTCCAATGTCCTTCACACGTCCCTCTGTCAGCCCGGGTCAATGCTCACATGACCTACTGTTTTAATAGTAATTATACCACAGCTATGCCCAAAAGTCAATAATCGAACACGGCATAAGCCGATTGGGTGTAAGACGCCGTTTCTCTGTATTGCCAAAGGAATTGCAGTGCCGCTAAAAACCATACCATGCCCAAACAACGATTAAGTACGCTTTTCGGACGAAAGGCGTACTTTTTGTTTGCAATTAAATTTTCACTTATTAACATAAGCGCCGCGATATTGACATTTTTCGCATTGATGAGATAATTAATGTAAATCTTGTTCATTTTCCGTGAAAGCAGAAAGTCTGTCCAAATAGAGTTTACATAAGAAGAGCTGGCGCAATTGAAGGCTGCAACATGGTCATTATTGCTTCTGTTGCGATACTTTTACCTGTGACCTTTGGGTTACCGACACATTTTATATCATAGGCATTATGTGAAATTATTATTTTGAGCAAGACATTGATTTTAACCGGAATGAGTTTGATGAAAGGATAGGGGGAATGCGATATGCAGGATAAGTTACATCGAATTTGTCCATGCTGCGGAAAACCGCTGGTTCTTATCCCGCCGACGAAAGAACTGCTGTCGAACAGATTTGGTATATCCAAAAACAATATACCGTTTTATATACCGAGTGGTATCCGTCGTTTACCATACACAATTTACCCTCGAACTTTATCGGATTTTTGGGGCGTCAGCGTTGAAGATGTCGGTGATATAGGAAAGTTCTGGGTTTGCAATGGAACTGTGTCATCCGACGTTCCCCAAAAAAGAATTAAACTTGAGGTGCATTAACAACGAGAAAGTGACGGGACATCATGCAATAATTCCTACCGTG
>CAYRLM010000053.1:0-12698 GCA_964425035.1 uncultured Ruminococcus sp. | reverse complement strand
GAGCCCCGCACTCGGCGCAAAGCGCCGCTTAACGCCAACGAAGCGCTAAAGGGGTACGGGGGAAAACAAGAGTTTTCCCCCGATTTGCAGACTATCGTCTGCGGAAAAAGACTTTTTTGACAAGCTGTTCCCCGGTTTGACCGGGGATTATCTGTTTTTATACAAACCAAAAACCCCCGAACGGCTTCGGGGGTTTTTGGAATTGGAGGATCGTATTTTATCATGAAATGATATGGAGTTTACGTTTTTTTGTGTATTTCTCTTTCTGTATATATTGTAGCACCATTGGAAGAAAAAATCAATATATATGACAATATTGTAACCGGATTTTTCCGCATTGTCATTTTTCAGTAACCTTTCTGTAATTTTTGTAACCGTTTTGTAACCGTTTGTTATCCCGCCGTAATCACAATGAAAGAAACGTGAAATTTTTGAAAAAAGACTGTTCAAACCGTCGATTTTGTGATATACTATAATAGTATATATAATGCAATACTATGTGAATAAACAGGTATGAACACAAAAAGGGAGAATAGGAATGATATATCTTGACAGTGCCGCCACTACCAAGCCCTGTGCGGAGGCGGCGGAAGCTGTTTGCCGCGCTATGCGTGAAAGCTTCGGCAATGCAAGTTCGCTGCACGGCATGGGCATACGCTCTGAAAAGCTTATTGCAGCGGCAAAGAAAACGCTGCTTTCAAAGCTGGGCGAGGGCGATATAATTTTCACCTCAGGCGCAACGGAGAGCAGCAATACCGCCATAAACGGCGCTGTGGATATCTACCGCCGCAACGGAAACAAAATCGTAACCACAGCTATCGAACACCCGTCTGTCGCAAACGTCATGACAAGGCTTTCGGAGCGAGGCTTCGAGGTGGTAAGGCTTGCGCCGAAGGATCATGCGGATTTTGTTCAGGCAATGGCGGACGCGGTAGACGAGCAAACCCTGCTGCTGAGCTGTATGGCGGTCAACAACGAAACGGGATACGCCGTTGACGTTAAGCGGCTGTATCGGCTGGTGAAGAAGAAAAATCCCAAAACAATCGTGCATATAGACGCAGTTCAGGGATTTCTCAAAGTCCCGCTCGAGGGTGATCTTATCAGCATTTCCGGGCATAAGATACATTCGTGCAAGGGTATCGGCGCACTTTACATAAAAAAGGGCGTGCGTATTTCGCCGCTGCTGCTGGGCGGAGGTCAGCAGAAAAATCTCCGCAGCGGAACAGAGCCGGTGGAGCTTATCGCCGGGCTGGACGCCGCAGTTAAGGCATACCATGGAAGCTCGGAACATTTTTCGGCGCTGAAAAAGCACCTCCTGGACGGGCTTTCCGGGCTGGAGGGCATTACCGTGAACTCCGGCGAGGACTGCCTGCCGAATATCGTGAATTTCAGCGTGGAGGGCGTGCGCTCGGAGATAATGCTGCATTCCCTTGAGGAGCGTGAGATATACGTTTCCAGCGGCTCTGCCTGCTCCAGAGGAAAAACCAGCGGCGTGCTGGCGGCGTTCGGCATACCTGACAGGCTTGCCGACAGCGCAGTAAGGGTAAGCATGTGCGCAGATACGTCGGAAGCAGACATTGACGCACTGCTTGAAGGCATACGGGCAGGAATAGAGCGTTTCCGCAGATAGCGGTTTTGCCGTGAACCCCGCCGCAGCTGTTCCGATATGTTTTTGCTTCGGGAAGCCTGCGGCATAAAGCGATTATAATTCGGTCGTTTTCCTGCGGAAAATGACTGTATCGACAAGCATACAATAAAGGAATTGAACAAATGAAAGAGATAATTCTTGTAAAATACGGTGAGATAGCCCTCAAGGGACTGAACAAATCCACCTTTGAGGATATGCTCCAGAAGAACATCAAGCGCCGCCTGAAAAAGCTCGGCACGTTTGAATTTTACCGCAGACAATCAACGATATACATCACGCCGCCCGAGGACGCCGACATTGACGAGGTGATATCCCGTCTTGAGAAGATATTCGGCATAAGCGCAATACAGCGCTGCGCCGTGTTCCCTAAGGACTTTGCGGTGATAGCGGAGAATGCGGGAGAGTACCTCAGGGAAGCGCTGGAGGGCGCAAAGACATTCAAGGTGGAGTCCAAGCGCAGCGACAAAGCTTTCCCGATGAAAACGCCCGAGATACAGCAGGAACTGGGCGCGGTAATTCTGGAGGCGTTCCCTCATCTCGGCGTTGACGTGCATAACCCCGAAGTAAGCGTCAGACTTGAAATCCGTGATAACGGCGCATATCTCAGCGCATTGAGAATTCCCGGTGCGGGCGGTATGCCTGTGGGAAGCTCCGGAAAGAGCCTGCTCATGCTTTCGGGCGGAATAGACAGCCCCGTTGCCGGCTATATGATGGCAAAGCGGGGACTTATCGTGGACTGCATACATTATGTAAGTCCGCCCTACACCTCCGAGCGTGCGCGCATGAAGGTGGAAGCCCTCTGCGAAAAGCTTACCGACTGGTGCGGCGACATCATATTCTACTGCGTTCCGTTCACGGAGCTTCAGGAGGCGCTGCGGGATAACTGCCCGGAGGAGCTTTTCACGGTGCTTATGCGCAGACTTATGGTGAAGATAGCGAACAGGGTGTGTGCGGCCGACGATTACGGTGCGATAATCACGGGAGAAAGCGTTGCGCAGGTTGCAAGCCAGACGCTCCCGGCGATATTCTGCACAAATGCCGCCGCAGAATACCCGGTGTTCCGCCCGGTGATAGGCATGGACAAGCGTGAGATAGTGGATATTGCCAGAAGAATAGACACCTTTGACATATCCACGCTGCCATATGAGGACTGCTGTACGGTATTTTCGCCAAAGCACCCCAAGACACGTCCGACAATGGACGACATACTCAGGGCGGAGGCGTCCTACGATTTTGAGCCGCTGATAGAAAAGGCGGTGAAAGAAACCGAGGTGAAGCGTTTCAGATACGGTCACAGAACCGTTGATCTGGACATGTGATATGCCGTTCGGAGAATTATACGGAAATATAGCGGTGCTGGCGGAAACGGTGGTCTGCGAGTGTACCGCACGCAGGGTCAGAATTTCCACGGCGGAGAGCTGCACGGGCGGATTGATATCGGGAGCGCTGACAGCCGTTCCGGGAAGCTCGGCAGTGATAGAGTTGGGCGTCTGCTCCTACTCCAACAGGATAAAAAAAGAACTGCTGCATGTCGGTGCAGATATTTTAGAGAAATACACTGAATACAGCGTACAGTGCGCCGAGGCCATGGCGCATGGGGTGCGCAAGCTTTCCGACGCCGAGTTTGCGGTATCCGTAACAGGCGTGGCAGGGCCTGCCGGCGGCAGCGAGGCGCACCCTGTCGGGGAGGTATGCATAGCGGTGAGCAGCGGAAGCTGCTGCCTGGGGGAGCGCTTTATGTTTTCCGGGGATCGGGAGCAGATAAGGGCGCAGGCGGTACAAACGGCTCTGACGCTGCTGCTTGACAGAATAAAGGCTGAAAAGCATTAATGGCTGAAAAGCCGGGGGGATAATTATGGCGAATTACACAGAGAGGCCAAAGAAGAGAAACACCTCTGCTTCAAGAGATATTGCGGTGGACAAGCTGGATTTCTATTCCGAGCCGCACAAGAAGCAGGACAAGATAAAGGGCAGACCGAAATCGGGCTGGCAGAGGTTCTGCATGGCTGCGTTCCCGCAGGCGGACGACGCTCCGGGGGAGAAAATACGCAAGGTGGTGCTGATAGCGGCGATAATCGTGTTTGTCGTTACGCTGGGGGTGCTTGCATGGCAGCTTATCGGCATGAGCAACGACAGCAGCACAAATGCGAATATTGCGGATCTTGCAGGCGTGAGCAACGGGGATCTTGTGAACGTCGATCCGAACTACGACCCGTTCAACACCAGCACCCTCGCCACCGGCGAGCAGGGAACGGAGGAGATAGACGTAACTCCGCTGGAAAATACGCCGATAAGCCCCAACTGGTCGGAGCTTAAGGCAACCAACTCCGACACAAGGGCGTGGATAAAGATCACCGGAACAAGCGTAAACAACGTGGTGGTACAGTCCTATGACAATGAATACTACCTCAAGCGCGATTTCTATAAGAATGAAAGCATTTCAGGCACGGTATTCTCGTCATATAAGAACAAGTGGGACGGCACGGACGATAATATAATTCTTTACGGACACAACATGATAAGCGGCGAGTTCTTCGCACATATCACGCACTATGTTCCCAACGATTCCAGCCGAGAGCCGCTTGCCTTCTATAAGGTACACCCCACGGTTATGCTCGCCACGCCGGACGGTGGCTGCAATACCTATAAGATATTTGCGGGCGTTCTGGCGAATACACAGTCGGAGTACGGCGAGGTGTTCGATTATGTCAACAAGACTTCTTTCAGCGGCAAGGACGATTTCAATGATTTTGTCATCGGCGTCATGGAAAGAAGCTGGTTCTTCACAGATGTCGATTTGACCTATGGGGATCAGCTGCTTACGCTGTCCACCTGCTGCTGGCCGCTCGGAAAAAGCATAGACACAAGATGGGTGCTTTTTGCGCGGAAGGTTCGTCCCGGAGAGAGCGAGAGCGTCGATGTCACCGTTGCCAAACGGAACCTCAATCCCAGACTGTTCCGTGTGTATTACGACCGTATCTACGGCGGCTCATGGAACGGCATATGCGAGTGGGACAAGAGAAAGCTGCTCAGCTATTGACGCTGACGATATTCCCGAAAGGACTAAAGCATTATGGCAAATTTTGTTGAGAAGGAAAACATATTTCTGCGGATTGCGAAATACCTGATCCCGTGGAAGGGCGACAAGCCTGCGGAAGTGCTGAGAAAGGTGATATTTCTTGCGGCGGCGGCGGTTCTGGTGATATCGCTGTCGATGATAATCGCCTTTTACGGCAGCGACGCACAGGACAGGAAGTTCAATCAGCAGATAAGCGAGATATATCACGGCTCAGCCACCGTCACAATAGATCAGCAGAAGCAGGAGGAGCTTGCGGAGGAATACCCCGAGGTAAACGAGAAATTCCTGCCGCTGCTGGAGCAGAACGAGGACGTTATCGGCTGGATAACCATGGGCGATCCCGACGATCCGTTCATAGACAACGTTGTGGTGCAGGGCGACGACAACGACTACTATCTCGACCACAATCTGAACGGCGATTACAGCAAGACGGGTACGGTGTTCGCAGATTACCGCGAAAAGATTACGGCGGAGAATACCCCCGCAAACACGATACTTTACGGACACAACGTCGTTACCGGAGAGTATTTCGCAAAGCTCACAAGATATTTCAATTACCGCTACGGACAGGACAACGGGCTTGACTGGTACAAAAAGTATCCTACGATAACCTTCAACACGCTTTACCGTGACAAGACCTACAAGATATTCGCAGGAATTCTGGCGAATACTCAGGAGGAGGACGGAGAGGTATTCTATTACCTTCAGGGCAGGCAGTTCAAGACAAAGGCGGAGTTCGACGACTATATTGCGCAGATACTCGACCGCAGCACGTTCTACACCGATGTCGATCTGCAATACGGCGACAATCTGATTACGCTGTCCACCTGCATACTGGATTACAGCATTGACTGCCGCTGGGTAATATTCGGCAGGGAAGTCCGTGAGGGCGAGGATCCCTCGGTTGACGTTGATAAGGCGTATGAGAACCCAGACCCGCTTTACTTCGACTACTATTACAGGGTATACGGCGGCTCGTGGGGCGGAAGAAAGTGGGATCCTGCGATGATTTTTGATTACTCCTACTCCTCCGACGCAGAAGGCTCAGACGACGAATAAGGCTCTGAAAGGAAGAAATTTTTACAATGGCAGAAATGGATATGGGACTGTCCCCGAATAACAAAAAGAAGAAGCGCAAGAAGAAAAAGCAGAGCTTCGGGAAAAGCCTTGTCACGGGACTTTTTCCATGCAGGGGAGACGACGGTGCGGAGATCGCCAGAAAGGTGATATTCCTTTTGTCGCTGTGTCTGCTTATTGCGGCGGTGGTGATAATTGCCGCGCACTTTGTTTCGCTGTATTTCGCACCCGAAAACGACGGCTTGTACACCAGCGTCACCGACAGCGGCGAAACAGTGATACAGGACGGTCAGCAGATAGTCGTGAACGCAAATGCCCCCACCCAGCAGCAGATAGACAATCTGCCCGAGGGCTCGGTCAACGAGGAATACGCCGCATACTACGACGCAAACAACGACTTTGTGGGCTGGGTGACTATCAACGGCACGAATATAGATTACCCTGTCGTACAGGGAACCGACAACGAGTTCTATCTTCACCACAACTTCAATAAGGAGGAAGAGTTCGCAGGCACGATATTCACCGATTACGAGGGAAAATTCGGGCCCAACGAGATGCCGAACAATACTATCCTGTACGGGCATAACATGCTGTACAAATACAAGTTCTCGGCACTTAACAACTACAACAGCAACATCGACTTCCTGCGAGAAACGCCGGTCATAGACTTCAACACGCTGTATCAGGACAACAAGTATAAGATAATCTCGGTGTTCATCATCAATACCAACGAGGAGCACGGCGAGGTGTTTGACTACACCAAGTACGTTTATTTCAGCAACAGCGATGAGTTCTACGAGTATATCAACGAGGTAATGGACAGGAGCAAGTACAACACAGGCGATGACGTGGTATAAGGCGACGAGCTGCTGACGCTTTCAACCTGCGACGGATCTACGGGCTTCGAGGATCTGCGGCTTGTTATAGTTGCGAGAAAGGTACGGGAGGACGAAAGCCCTGAGGTGGATACGTCCAAGATAACATGGAAAACCAGCGTGAAGTACTTTGACGCTTACACTGCCGCATTCGGCAACAAATGGAAGGGCAGAACATGGGATCTCTCTCTTGTTCCGGGCATTGAGGAGTATCTCGAAAAGAACGGACTGACAGACGACCCGGCTGACTACCAGTAACGGAGGCTGAATGAAGATTTCACTTGTCAAAACGGGCGCAGCGCTTGTGATAGCTAGCTGTTACATGTTCGTCTGCGGAGTTACGGGAACCATCGGCGGAGAGGCAATGGGCGCAGACAGCCCTGTTTCTGACGTTCAAACAGAGGGAACGACGGAGAGCATAGGCGAGGCCGACGGTCAGGGAACTCTCGACTTCCTTGTGCCGGACGAAACCGGTTCCGGGCTGATAACGCTGCAATTGATGGAAATGGCTCCGCTGTCGCTTTCAAGCAAGATGGTTCAGAGTACATACAGCGCCCGAAACGAAAATATATCCGAACCGATCGAGGACACCGAGGAGATACTCGGCGGAACGGAGGACGCTACAAACGAAATAGTGATAACGCTCCCCGACGACGAAGAAGAGGACGAGCCTGTCGAAACCACCGCAGCTGTCACCACAACGCCCGCCGAGGTCATTGTGACTATCCCCGCCGAGGTGGTGCAGACTACTACTGCTGCCGCCACGACAGCCGCACCGGAGCAGACAACAACTCCTGCAACAACATTGGGTGGAATTCCCGTGGACGGAAACCAGACCACAGCCGCCGACGACCAGCCGGATATCACCGAGCCGGAGGACGACGACAGCACGCCCAACGTTTCGGGAGAGGTGCTTTATGTGCGTTCCAACGGCGGAGTTGTTTCGGGCAGCGCTCTGGAGATAGTCGGGAAGATAACGCAGCACGAGGTGGGCAACACATTTGCGCCGGAGGCAATAAAGGCGCAGGCGGTGGCGGCGTACACCTATGTGAAGTTCTGCAACGATTACGGCACTTATCCGAGCGTAGGGCTTGCAAGCACCGTTTCCGACTCGGTTGAGGTGCTGGTGGAGTCGGTAATAGGCAAGGCGATATATTACAACGGCGCTATGATACAGGCGGTATACTCGGCCTCCTCCGCAGGCTACACTGCCTCCAGTATCAATGTGTGGGGAACGGATTATCCGTATCTCGAAAGCCGTTTCTGCGACCTTGACAAGCAATACGACCCCAACTACGGCAAAACGGCGCAGTTCTCCTCCGCAGAGATAAAGCAGAACGTCCTTGACACTACCGGGATCGAGCTTACCGGAGATCCCTCGGGTTGGCTTACAATCGAGGGCAGGGTAGACGGAAACTATGTCGGTCAGATGAGCGTGGGCGGCTATCACAGCTACACGGACAGCAGCGGAAATTCCGTGAAGATAACCGGAAGGGTGTTCCGTGAAAAAATAATGAGCTACGGACTTCGTTCAAGCTCGTTCGATATTTCCTATGACGCAGGAACGGATATGTTCACTTTCACTACATACGGCTACGGTCACGGCGTGGGAATGAGCCAGAACGGTGCGAATGCGCTGGCGACCTATCTCGGCTATGATTACAAGCAGATATTGACGTATTATTACACCGGCACGGAAGTTTATTAAATAAAACCGCCTCACAGCACACAGTGGGGCGGTATATTGTAGAACCAAAGGAGAATATAAAAATGGCTACCGAAAACTTAGAAACTCCGGTAAATATCGCACGGATAATGATACCGAAAGTATCCGTTGCGGCGGTTCACGCCGGCGACACGGTGCGCAAGGGACTGGAGATAATGAAGAGCCACCGATACACCTCTATCCCGGTGCTGGACGATCAGGACGTGTATCTCGGCAGCGTTACCGAGGGGGATTTTCTGAGGCATATCCTCGCTGTCGGCACTACCGAAATGAGGGCGCACGAAAAATATCGCATTGAAGAGATATTCCGCCCGAATTTCTGCTCGCCGCTGCCTATTTACGCTTCGCTTCAGGAGCTTATTTCACGCTCGCTGGAGCAGAACTATGTACCGATAGTTGACGGACGGGGCTGCTTGTGCGGCATTGTTACACGCCGAGCATTGATAATTCACCTCGATAAAACCATTTCCGAAGCAGATACCCAAAGCTAATTCAATATTAAAAAATCGCTGCGGTTTTCCGCAGCGATTTTTGCGCTTATTTCTTCTTTTTCTTGTGTACCGCCACACCGATACCTATTCCTGCCGCAGCCGCAACAGCAGCTGCTATTCCGACCGCCGCAGCCGCCGGGAAGCCGCCGTTTTCGGCGGCGCTGCCGTCAGAAGCGTCCTCGGTGTCGGACTGAGCCTGAGAAGTCTGCTCAGACTGCTCCGTCTGTGAGTCTTCGCCGACCGGAACGTACTGCTCCTCCGGGTCGTGATCCGGCTGCTCTTCGGTATAGACCGTGCCTCCTGTTATCTCTGCGCCGTCAATGCAGAAGCTGCCGTCAATCACCGTTACGGTGAGAGTATGGCTGCCGTTTTCAAGTCCGTTCAGCAGGAAATTCACATTGCGGTTTCCGCTGCCAGAGCAGCTGTATTCCTGAACCTCTCCGCCGTCTACCGACCAGCCGATAACGGCGCTGACGTCGCTTCCCGTGAGGGCAATTCCCGTGCCGCTGAACGCTACGCTGAACGAGCTTCCCGCTTCGCCCGTGGAAAGAGTACGCTTGTAGTTTTTGAAGCTGGACATTGTGTTGTGATCCCATTCGCCCTCATAGGTGAACTGCATATCCGTATTGTCAATGCGGCTGACATAAGCGCTGCCGCCCTCCGCAGGGGCTATCACCAGATTGTCAAAGCCGTTGCGGTCATAGGAGGAATAGAACGCCGCTCTCCCCGCTCCGAGGGAGCTTCCCTCGGCGGTATATTCGCATACCTGCTCATCGTTCACCCAGCAGCGCACTGTCGTGCCGACAGCCTCTATCTTCAGCGCCACGGGAGATGACGTGTCGGCGGAAACGCTGCCGCTGTCAAGCACGGAGCTGTTTGCGTACAAACTCCAGCTGCCGCCCTCGGTGAGCTTTAACCAATAGCCGCTTGCGCCTGCATGACCCTGAGTGTATCGCAGACCTATTCCTGCATAATTGCTGTCCTTATTATCCGACGGGGCGTAGATAACGTCGGCAGACACGCTGTAATCATACCAGCGGTCGTCGCCGAAATTTGTGGTAGGGTTGGGCGTCGAGCCCCACTCCTTTGCTTTCAGCTCGGGAGTTATCTGCTGAACCAGCACGCCGTTCTCTACCTCGAATGCGCCGCCCTCGTCGGTGGTGTATCTCGGAGCGTTTCCCCTTGAGGAAAGATAGTCCGCAGGATAGTCCGCATATTCGTAATCGTCGGTATAGGGAAGCTCAAGGATAGTGCGCTGCTCCGATGAAGCCTTGTGATATTCCGCAGGCTCAAGGTCGATTGTTGATACGGTCAGCACCGAATATGGCTTCACGGTGACGGAATAGGTATAGCTGCCGCCGTTTTCCTCAGGAGTAAGGCTGCCGATATTTTTGAAATAATTCTCGTCATAAGCGCCGCTGTCAGGCCCTCTTGTTTCCCACAGATACAGTTCCTTTCCCGCACCGTCAAGGTCGGATACCGTGAAATCGTAGGTTATGGGCTCTGCAGTGGTGTTTGTGATAACCGTTGTATATTCCGACTTATCCGGGCTGCACAGCGTTATGTAGCTGTATGTTGCATCAACTATCGCATGACCGTCGCCGCCGGGAACTCCGTCGGCATAGCATGCGCCGTCAATGTAGCTCCAGCCCTTGTCTATGAACTGCGTGAACTGAAGCATTACATAAAATCCGCTGTCAAGCGTGTAATATCCGCTCCACGGGTCGCAGGCGTTGATGAACTGCTTCTGGCAGTAGCACACGCCGTCATAATACGCCGAAATTATCGGCTGGAACTCGCACAGGGTCATTCCGCCCTGAGGATACATCGAAAGAAATCTGGTGGCGATATCCAGCGCACCGTTTATGCCGGTAAGCCCGGAATTGCCCTCGTCAAAGCGGTACGAGCCTTCGGAGTATGCCATGGAGCTGCTGCCCTCGCTGAACCACAGCTCCGTTCCGTAATCGCGGGCGAGGGTCTGCGCATTCTCGCTTGAACTGCTGGTGTAATGGCTGCCGAGTACGTCGATGTTATCCACAAGACTGTTGTCGCCCTGCGAAATGTACTTTACCACCTCGGAGGCAGCAGTCCATGTGCAGACCTCCTCTCCGGCGACTATCTTTATCTTTGAGTAGTCATAGGGACAGTCGGTTTCGGATTTAAGATGTTCCGACAGGTACAATATCCAGTCGTTATCCCTTGCCCGTTCGTTCCGTGTCGCCGATACATAGTCAAAGGTCAGCCCGTAGGTGTTGTATGCCTCGTCAAGGGTTTCCTTATACCACTTGTAGCGTGCCGCATACACGTCCTCGGAATTTGTCACCCACAGCGGCTCGCTCCACCATAGCATATCAAGCGTGAGGTCGGGGTTGATGGTCTTTGCGTCCGCCGCAAGCCGGTAGCCTGCGCCTCTGGTGACGTCCGCCTCTTCGTCCTCGGTGCGCTTTACGGAAGGCTCCGTGCCTGAGGAGGAATTTACATCGGAACCCATCTCAAGCTTGAGGTGGGATATTTCAAGTCCCTGACTTCCGAACATATAGTTCATTATCTCCCAGTATGCGTCGGGGTTTTCCGCCTTGTAGTCCAGCAAAAGGCGGGAGGAATTGTTGCCGCTGACCATTCCCACACCGCGGTACAGCATATTTTCGAGGGTATTGGCGTTATTGCCGTCTATCGTGATATTCATCGGCTGTGCCTCCTGTTCCGCCGCCGCAGGCAGTATTACAGAGTTTGCCGCAGCCGCCGCACAAATTGCCGCCGCTGCGATGCTTTTAAGTTTCATAGAAACGCTCCTTTCAGGTACGCTTTTCGGTCTGATTACAGTATACCGCGGAAAGGGGCGTTTTTCAATCTCAAATATTTGTCCTGATATCAAAATATGAACATCAAAGCTTTGGGGACAGCCTGCGCCAGACAGAGGGGGAAACTCCCTCGCAGCGCCTGAACACCGTCCCGAAGTAGGTCGGCGTGGAGTAGCCTGTCATCTGCGATATTTCGGTCACGCTGTACTGCGTGGAGCTAAGCAGCCGCTTTGCCTCCGCAATGCGGCGGCGTGCGAGGTATTCCATCGGGCGCATTCCGTTGAGCTGTCTGAACACACGGCAGAAATGCTGTAACGACACTCCGCAGAGCGACGCCAGCTCCTCCAGCGTGATATCTCGGCTGAAATTCTCGTCCATAAAGCGCACCGCAGGGTCGGTCAGACCGCCGCCGTGAGGGTTTCCCGAAAGCAGCAGCGCACGAACCTCCAGCAGGTATTCGTACACCAGAGTTGAGCAGCGCTCTCCGCCGGAGAGCGGGTCGGCGGCTGCGGACAGTATACGGCTGAAAAGCTGTTCGCAGACGGAGAGATCTACGCCGCTTTTTTCGTGCCACGACGAAAAGCCCATTTCCGCCGTAAGCTCCTTCAGATGCTCGCCCCGAAACACCACCCATGCTGTTTCCCAGCCGCTGTCCGAGGGGAAGTATTCATGCGGCACGCCGGGTATCATGAAAAACAGGCTTCCTGCGCTCTGGACAAGTTCCTTGCCGTCTATCCTGAGAGTTCCGCTGCCGCTTCTCGTGAACAGTATCTGGAAGGACACCAGACCGTTCGGGCGCACCACATGATATTCCGGATCGGATATTCCCGCGCCGGAGAGGTAGAAGGGAAGCTTGGTCTGCGCCGCCAGAACCGGGTAAATGCTGCTGTGCATGAAAATTCACCTCTGTCAATATTTTCGCATAAGCTAATTTTAGCACAAAGCTCCCGTACAGTCAAGCGGATAATGTCACCGCTGCCGAAACGCTTCAAAAAATATGT
>CAYRLM010000052.1:10284-12738 GCA_964425035.1 uncultured Ruminococcus sp. | reverse complement strand
CTTGCCGATAAGGAATATCAGATGCTGCGCACCGCGGCTATAAATATCATTCAGGAGCTTAAGGTGGAGGGCGGCTGCAACTGCCAGTTCGCACTCAAGCCGGACAGCTTCGACTATGCGGTTATCGAGGTAAATCCGAGAGTTTCACGCTCCTCCGCGCTTGCTTCAAAGGCTACCGGATATCCTATCGCAAAGGTTGCTGCGAGAATTGCCGTAGGCTACACGCTGGACGAAATCGTAAATCAGGTTACGGGAAAGACCTATGCATGCTTCGAGCCTGCGCTGGATTATCTTGTCGTAAAGTTCCCGAAGTGGCCGTTTGACAAGTTCGTATATGCGAAAAAGACCCTCGGCACACAGATGAAGGCTACCGGAGAGATAATGGCTATCGCTCCCAGCTTCGAGGCCGGCATGATGAAGGCGGTACGCTCAATCGAGCTTGGCATGGATACCATGACCAAGGAGGACTTCGTAAAGCTTACCGACGAGGAAGTGCTGAAAAAGCTGGAGGACATAGACGTTGACCGTTCCTTCTGCGTATTTGAGGCGCTCAAGAGAGGTATCTCCGCAGATACTATCCATGATATCACGAAGATTGACAAGTGGTTCATTTGCAAGCTCAACAATCTCGTGCAGCTGGAGAAATGGCTGGCTGAGGGCGAACTGACGCAGGAAAAGTACGACATGGCGAAGAAGTACTGCTATCTTGACAGCACCATCGAGCGAATTTCCGGGCAGAAGATAAAGGAGCGCCGCCTTGCTGTCTATAAAATGGTAGACACCTGCGCCGCCGAGTTCTCGGCGGATACGCCCTACTTCTACAACACCTTCGACCGTGAGAATGAAGCCGCCGAGTTTATCGAGCAGCACCCCACGGACAAGAAAAAGGTCATCGTGTTCGGCTCCGGCCCTATCAGAATAGGACAGGGCATAGAGTTCGACTACTGCTCCGTTCACTGCGTATGGACATTGAAGGAGCAAGGCTGCGAGGCGATAATCTGCAACAACAATCCCGAAACGGTATCCACTGATTTTGACACGGGCGACAGGCTGTATTTCGACCCGCTGACAAAGGAGGACGTTGAGGCGCTCATCGCCACCGAAAAGCCTTACGGCGTTGTGGTGCAGTTCGGAGGACAGACCGCCATAAAGCTTATCAAGCACTTGACGCAGCTTGGAGTGCGCATTCTCGGCACATCTGCGGCCGATGTTGACGCAGCGGAGGACAGAGAGCTGTTTGACGAGCTGCTTGAGAAGTGCAATATCCCCCGTCCCAAGGGGAGCACGGTATTCACCACCGAGGAAGCGCTGAAAACCGCCAACGAGCTTGGTTATCCCGTTCTGCTCCGTCCGTCCTATGTCCTTGGCGGTCAGAATATGATAATTGCTCACTGCGACAGCGACGTCACCGAATATATGACAATCATCACCAGCCACAAGCTGGAGAACCCCGTGCTTATCGACAAGTACATGATGGGAACGGAGGTAGAGGTAGACGCTATCTGCGACGGTGAGGATTTCCTCATTCCGGGAATTATGGAGCATATCGAGCGTGCGGGCATTCACTCCGGCGACTCTATCTCAATCTATCCTGCGCAGACGCTGTCTGAGCATATAAAGCGTGTTATCATAGATTACACCGAGAAGCTGGCAAAGGCGCTGCACGTTGTCGGTCTTGTGAATATCCAGTATGTCGTTTACGACCACGAGGTGTTTGTCATTGAGGTAAATCCCCGTTCCTCCAGAACCGTTCCTTATATCAGCAAGGTGACGGGCGTGAACATGGTGGATATCGCCACAAGGATAATCCTCGGCGCAAAGCTTAAGGATATGGGCTACAAGAGCGGTCTGTACCCCGTGGGCGATTACATTGCGGTAAAGGTGCCTGTATTCAGCTTTGAGAAGCTCAACGACGTTGACAACCAGCTCGGCCCCGAAATGAAATCCACAGGCGAGTGCCTCGGCATTGCAAAGACATTCAGCGAGGCTCTGCTAAAGGGGCTTATCGCCGCAGGCTACAAGCTGTACCGAGAGGGCGGCGTGCTTATTTCCGTCAAGGACGGCGACAAGCACGAGATAATCGAGATCGCAAGCCGCTTTGAAGCGCTGGGATTTAAGATTTACGCCACCGGCGGCACAGCTTCCGTGCTCAACAGAAACATGATCGCAGCCAGCCACGCTTACAGAATAGGAAAGGGCGATCCCGATGTCATCAAGCTGCTGGAGAGCGGAAAGATACAGTATGTTATTTCCACCTCGGAAACAGGCAGACAGCCCTCCAGCGACAGCGTAAAAATGCGCGGCAAGGCTGTGGAGCGCTCCATTACCTGCCTTCCGGCAATCGACACCGTCAACGCCCTGCTTGACTGTCTGGAATGCAACAAGTCGATTAATGATGTCGAGATGATCGACATTACAAAGATTTAAGGCAACACCACACAATTATCTTTAGGC
>CAYRLM010000052.1:0-10184 GCA_964425035.1 uncultured Ruminococcus sp. | reverse complement strand
AACACCGCACAATTAACTTTAGGCAACACCGCACAATTAACTTTAGGCAACACCGCACAATTAACTTTAGGCAACACCGAATAATCATGCGGTGTTGCCTTTAAGGCGCTATTCCTCTGCGAAAGGAACAAATTTATGAAGATCGGCAAGTACCCGGTAAAGCACAGCTATAAGATACCACGGCTCATCACCGATGTTTTTTCGGTGGGGCTGGCGGTTTTTATTTTCTCTGTTGAATATATGTTTATGACGGTGTATGAGGACAACCTCAGGCAGAACATCGGCGACAATATCGACAAGCTGTCGCAGGCAGATCCCACCCTCGGCTGGAAGCACTGGATAACCCTGATATTTCCGGCGGCGGTGCTGGCGGTGTTTGCGGCGTACATTATCCTTGTGCTGACAAGCCATAAGTTCAGCCGGCTTAACATCACAAAGCGCAGCGCCCAGAAGGTCAGGGATATGTATGCGCTGTGCGTTTCGCTGTGCAAGATACCGGCGCTTATGTTCATCAACGAAATGATGATGATAACCCACAACAAAATGCTGATGTCGGACGAAAGCTGGTTTACGGTGCAGCTTGTCCTTGATCTTTTGGTTATCGTGCTGCTGATCTTATATTTCAGGCGGCTGATGATAAGAATAACCGAGCCGGAGCAGACTTCGGACGAAAACACCGTGCATGTCAAGGCAGTGGTAAAGGAGGACACGGATATCCCCAAAGACGCTGCCCCGGATAAAACCGGCGACAACGAAAGGAGCTAACATGAGCTACTACTGCGACAGGTATCCGATAATCGAAAAAAAGACGCTTTCGAGGGACACCTATTCCATCACGATACTTGCGCCGGAGGCGGCGAAGGCAGCACGCACCGGGCAGTTCGCAAACATAGCTGCGCCGGGCTTTACGCTGCGCCGTCCGATTTCAATCTGTGAGTTCAGCCGTTCGGGAGGAACGCTGCGCTTTGTTTTTGAGGTCAGGGGAAAGGGCACGGAGGCTATTTCGCGGCTCAATCCCGGCGACAATCTCGACGTACTGGGCCCGCTCGGAAACGGCTTCAGCGTACCCGACGGTGCCAGAAGAATAGTGCTGGTGGGCGGCGGTATCGGCGTTCCTCCGCTGCTGGGGCTGGCGAAGAAGCTGGGCGACCGCTGCACTGCTATACTCGGCTTCCGAGATTACAGCCGCATAATTCTTGCGGACGAATTCGAGAAGTACGGTGCGAGCGCCGCAATATGCACCGACGACGGCTCTGTCGGATACAACGGCACGGTTGCCGTTCCGCTTGAGAACACGCTGGAAAACGTCGGTGCCGACCTTGTATGCGCCTGCGGGCCTTTGCCGATGCTGAACGCAGTGGCAGGGGTATGCGCACGGTTCGATATACCCTGTCAGGTATCCATGGAGCAGAGAATGGGCTGCGGCGTGGGAGCATGCGTGGTATGCTCCTGTATGACCGTGCGAAACGGCGAAGAGCATTACGCCAGAGTATGCAAGGACGGCCCCGTATTTGACGCAAAGGAGGTAAGGTTCAATGGCTGATCTGTCCGTAAAGATAGCGGGAGTGGAGTTCCCCAACCCGGTGATAGCCGCTTCCGGCACATATGGCAACGGTGAGTGCTTCACCGACCTGTATCCGCTTTCACGTCTGGGCGGCGTGTCCTGCAAGGGCATGACGATAGAGCCCAAGATGGGCAATATTCCTCCGAGAATAGCCGAAACCCCCTCCGGCATACTGAATTCCGTGGGACTCCAGAATATCGGCGTTCACGGCTTTATCGAGTATTACCTCCCCACTCTCAAGGAGGAGGGGAACGTGATAATCGCAAATGTTGCGGGAGCGGTCATAGACGACTATATTGCGGCGGCAGAGGCGCTTGATGCCACCGACGTGGACATGATAGAGCTGAACATTTCCTGCCCGAACGTAAAGGCGGGCGGTGCGACATGGGGCGTGACCTGCGAGGGCGCAGCCTCCGTCACCAAGGCGGTAAGGGCGGCAACAAGCAAGCCGCTTATCGTGAAGCTCACCCCGAATGTCACGAATATCACCGAGATCGCAAAGGCGGTGGAAGCCGAGGGCGCAGACAGCATTTCGCTGATAAACACGCTGCTGGGTATGCGCATAGATATCCGCAGCAAACGCCCGATACTGCACAATAATGTCGGGGGACTTTCCGGCCCGGCGATATTCCCGGTGGCGGTGCGCATGGTATGGCAGTGCCACAATGCCGTGAATATACCGATAATCGGCATGGGCGGCATTTCCACATGGGAGGACGCAGTGGAGATGATGCTCGCCGGAGCTTCCGCAGTACAGATGGGTACGGCAATATTTACCGACCCGTGGTCGCCGATAAAGGTTATCGAAGGTCTGAACGACTACATGGACAGCAACGGCATAAAGGATCTCTCCGAGATCGTGGGTCAGGTAAAGCCATGGCAGTGATATCCTCCGGAAAGGGAGAGAATATATGAAGATATTGGCAGTGGATTACGGCGACAGCCGCACCGGGCTTGCGATGTGCGACAAGAGCGAGATACTTGCCTCGCCGCTGTACACGATTAACATGAGGGATTTCGACCGCTGCGCCGAGATGGTGGCGCAGGCCGCACAGGAAAACAAGGCGGAGCGCATAGTGGTGGGAAATCCCATCAACATGAACGGCACGGAGGGCCCGCGCTCGGAAAAATGCCGCCTTTTCGCCGATAAGCTGCGTGAGCTGGTCGGAGTTGAGGTAGTGATGTGGGACGAGCGCTCCTCCACCGTTACCGCAATCGGCTTCATGAACGATGTCAACAAGCGTGGGAAAAAGCGCAAGGAAGTACTGGATTCGGCGGCTGCGGCGGTAATTCTCGACAGCTACCTCGCTTGGCGCAAAAATCACCCCGAGAACTGAGTGTTTGTGTGTATTGCGTGAAAAGTCTTGACATTCGGGCGGTTTAGCTGTAAAATAAATAGGGTGCAGTGTTTGTTCCTGCACTCTCAGACCGTCGAAAAAGCCCCGTTGGGGCTTTTCCGCCGAAACATCCCAGCAAGTGTTTTTTGCCCCGGCAAAGCCGTGGCAAAAAACGGATTAAAATTGGTCATTTTCCTGCGGAAAATGACTTTATTGACAAGATGAGGGTGCAGTGTTTGTTCCTGCACCCTGTTTTTGGTTACAGGTTTTTCCCTTAAAGACGGTATTTCAATATCCGAAAGGAAAAGGAAGATATGAGTAATTTCCAGACAGCGAGAATATTCAGCGATAACATGGTGTTACAGTTCGGAAAGCCGCTGAACGTGTTCGGCACAGGCACCGACGGCACCGTCGTCACCGTAAGCGTCACGGGAGAGGAAGCCGCAGAGGTTTCCGCAGTCGTAAACAACGGCAGATGGCTGGCGGTGCTTCCGCCGCAGCCGGCGCAGAACAGCGTGGAACTTACGGTCACAGACGGCAGGGACACCGTGAAATTCGGCAACGTCGCAGTGGGTGCGGTATGGCTTGCCGGAGGGCAGAGCAATATGGAACTGGAGCTCCGCAACTGCAAAACCGGAAGCGACAGCCTTGAAAACGACGATACGCCGAACGTCCGCTTCTATTACACCATGAAGAAATCCATTGCGGACGAGAGCTTCTTCGAGAGCGAGAAGCAGATGGGCTGGAACGATTTCTCCAACAAGGAGAGCGCAGGGTGCTGGAGCGCCGTGGGCTATTATTTCGCAAAGGAGCTTGCGGATAAGCTGGGCCTGACGGTGGGAATTATCGGCTGCAACTGGGGCGGAACGTCTGCGAGCGCATGGATGAAACGAGAGTATGCCGACGGTGAAACCTCGGTATATTTCGAGGAATACGACAAGGCGACAGAAGGAAAGACCGAGCGGCAGCTGAAGCTGGATTATCTGGACTATCAGGCGTACCATGCCGAATGGGAGCGAAAGAGTGCGGAATATTACAGCAATACGCCGAACCCAACATGGGACGGCTGCCTCGAATACTGCGGCGAGAACAGGTATCCCGGCCCTCCCTCTCCGCTGAACCCCATGTCGCCCGGAGTGCTGCATAAAAGCATGGTGGAGCGTATCGCACCTTACACCATGACAGGAGTTATATGGTATCAGGGCGAGAGCGACGACCACCGCCCGGATATGTATTACAAGCTGCTGGGACAGATGATACGCTGCTGGCGCAACGACTGGAACGACGACGGTTTATTCTTCGTTATCGGTCAGCTCCCCATGCACAAGTGGGAGGCGGATCCCGATTTCAAGAACTGGTGTACGATACGAGAGGCGCAGGCGAAAATCTGTCGTACGGTTCAGGGAACGGCGCTTGCGGTTCTCACCGACTGCGGAGAATTTAACGAGATACACCCAAAGGACAAAAAGACCCCCGGACACCGCTTCTGTCTTGCGGCGCTGAACGGCTGCTACAATGTGGAGTTTGCGGAAGAGGAGGACGGCGGATATTCAACGTTCAATCCCGAACCGTACGAGGTTTGCTGGAACACAGACAGCGTGGACGTTTTCGTTTCTACCGGGCTTTGCCTTGAGGTAAAGGACGACGCCGAAACAATCAACGGCTTTGAGCTCATGACCCCGGACGGCGAGTGGCATACGGCAGAGGCGGTGCTTTCGGATAAGGAACTGTGGAGTGCGGGAGAGGGCACGGAGATACTGCATGTGACAGGAGCGGACTATCCTTGCGGCGTGCGCTACCTCTGGACGAACTACACCGAGGATATACCGCTCAGCGACGGCGAAAACGGCGTGCCGCTGCCGCCGTTCACGTTCAGCAAGGCAGGCTTTAAGGGCTGATTAAAGGAATAAATATGGAAAAGGAAAAGATAGACAGGATAAACTGCCTTGCACGCAAGCAGCGCGAGCAGGGGCTTACCGAGGAGGAAAAAGCTGAGCAGCAGGCTCTGCGCAGCGAGTATCGGCAGGGCTTCAGGAACGGCTTGGCGCAGCAGCTTGACAATGTATATTACAAAATGCCGGACGGCAGCGTTGTCAAGGCGGTAAAGGGCGGCGTGAAGATTAATACGGAGGGTAAGAAATGATAGCTTTAGTCACCGGGGCAAGCTCCGGAATAGGAAGAGATATCGCGCGTTCGTTGGCAAAGCACGGCATAAATGTGATAATCACCGCCCGCCGCCGCGACAGGCTGGAGGAGCTGAAAGCAGAGCTGGTACGGGATTACGGCGTAAAGGTGCATATCATTACGGCTGATATTTCCGACACCAAGCAGTGCATTGAGCTTCACCGCCGTGTGAAGAAATACAACATCGATATTCTTGTCAACAACGCAGGGTTTGGCGTTTTCGGGGAATTTACCGACACCGACCTTGAACGGGAGCTTGACGAAATAGATGTCAACATCAAGGCGTTCCACACGCTGTTCAAGCTGTTTTTGCAGGATTTCAGGAAGCGTGACTGCGGCTTTATACTGAACACCGCAAGCAGCGCCGGCTTTCTGCCGGGGCCGTGCTTTTCGTCGTATTACGCAAGCAAGGCTTATGTGGTGAGAATGACGCAGGCGGTTCATGAGGAGCTTCGTGCGGCGCACAGCCATGTGTCGCTGTCCATGCTCTGCCCGGGGCCTGTCAATACCGAATTCATGGATAAGGCACGGGTGAATTTCTCCGTACCTCCGCAGTCCAGCGAGTATGTTGCGGAATATGCGGTGCGCCAGATGTTCGCAGGGACGCTCACTATCATTCCCTCCCCGATAATGAAAGTCGGAGTGTATCTCGGCAGACTTGTGCCTGATTTCCTGCTGGCATACGGCGCCCGTAAGATGCAGAGCAGACGGGAGCGCCTGTGATATGGCTTCGACAACGGAAATAACCGTGCGCTATGCCGAAACCGACCGCATGGGGGTAACTCATCACGCCGTATATCCCATATGGTTCGAGATAGCGAGGACGGACTACATCAAAAAAGCTGCTATGAGCTATGCGGAGATGGAGCGGCAGGGGGTAATGATACCCGTCACCGGAATATCCTGCAAATACCGCCGACCCTCCGGCTATGACGATACCCTTGTCATAACCGCAAGGGTGACGAGGCTTTCTCCTGCCCGCATCGAATTCAGCTACACTGCGGCAAAAAAGGGCGAAGCGGATATACTCTGCGAGGGGACAAGCGCCCACGCCTTTGTGGATTCGCAGACCTTCCGTCCGCTGAATCTCAAGAGGGCTATGCCGGAATTGTATGCAAGGCTTGAAGAGGAAGCGGCAAAGGATATGGCGCTCTGATACGGAGAAAATATGAAGCGATTTATCATACTTGGCAGCGTTGCGCTGCTCGGCGCTGTTTCGGCGCTGATGTATACGCTGTTCCCTCAGGGGCAGCGTGTGATAACCGCCGCCGCAGAAGCGGACGGAGAGATAACCCTGACCGAAAAGGAAACCGCAGCCGATGACGAGGTGAGCTTTTCGATCCCCTCCGGGTTTTATTCGGAGAATATTTCGGTGGAGCTTTCCGCTCCCGGCGAGATATATTTTACCACCGACGGCTCCGACCCCACGCCCGAGAGCGGTACGCTGTACACTGCGCCGATAACGCTCAACGCCTCCACCGAGGTTGCTGCCTCCACGATAAAAGCGATATCGGTGGACGACGACGGAAACGCAGGCAGCATATATACAACCAGCTATGTCACCGGGCAGGACGTCATGGAGCGCTTCGGCGACGGAACGCTGATTTTCGTGCTCAGCACCGACCCGTATAATCTTTACGATTACGAGTACGGAATAGCCGTTCCGGGCAAGGTTTATGACGATTATGTCAGCGAGCACCCCGGCGAGGAGATACCTTACAACGCACCGGGGAACTATTTTATGTCCGGCATGGAGTGGGAGCGTCCCATTTATGTCGAGGTATTTGAGAGCGACGGCAGCAAGGTGATAGATCAGGCGGCGGGAGTAAGGCTTTCGGGCGGTTATTCGAGAGTGCCGGATCAGAAGTCGCTGCGGCTTATCGCCCGCAAAAGCTACGACCCGGACAACGGAAAGTTCAAATATGCGTTTTTCGAGGGCGCTCAGACGCAGGACGGGGTTCCCGTGACGGAATATGACCGTATAGTCCTGCGCAACGGCGCAAACGACCGTGAATTTGCCGGGGTGCGCGACGAGCTTTCGCAGAAGCTGGCGCAGGATTACGGCTACCCGGTCACGCAGCACTGCACTCCTGCGGCGGTTTTCCTGAACGGGGAGTACTACGGCTTTTCATGGGTGCATGAGAATTACAACGAGGATTACCTTGCAACGTATTTCGGCGGAAACAAGGATAATTACGAGATAGTCAGCAACACCGAGGACGCCGATGAGGGCAGCGAGAGAGCGCTGGCGGATTACGCAAAGGTGCTGGAATATTACGACATGGATCTCACCGATGACAGGCTGTTCGGCGAATTATGTGAGCTGGTGGATATCGATAATCTGCTGCAATATTATTGCATGGAGATATTTGTGGCTAACAAGGACTGGCCGGGCAACAATTACAAGGCGTTTCGGTATTATGCGGACGAGGGCGAGGACACAAGCGGATTTCGGGACGGAAAGTGGCGGTTCATGTTCTTTGACGCAGAGTATGCGTGGAGCTTGTACGGCGACCGGGCGAATGCGAACACGCTGAGCGACCTGCTGGACGGAAGCCATATGAGCGGCGAGAGCAAGGCGCTTATAGCGCTGCTGAAGAGGGACGACATGAAAGAAAAGTTCGCCTCGATAATGTCGGATCTTACGGCGTATGCCTTTGAGCAGAGCAATATCACCGAAACGCTGGACGAGCTGTGCGCACTGAGCGACAGTGAGCAGTTCTATGCGCTGGATCACGGCGTTACCTCCACATGGGCGAACCGTGAAACCTTTGAAAGCAGCCGACAGCAGATAAGGGATTTTGCCGGCGTTCGCAAGACCTCCGTTTTCAACAACATGTATCGGCTTTTTGAGTGGGAAAACGAAGAATACAGCGTTTCGGTGACAGCCTCTCAGGGGGCGGTGACAACGCTCAACTCCCAGACAAGAAAGGGCAGGGGCAGCCTGTGGGCTTCCTATAACAAGGAAGTGAGTGTGCGGTTGTCTGCGCAGACGGCGGACGGCTGGGAGTTCGTGAAATGGGAGATAAACGGCAGCGACTACGATACGCCGGAGCTTATTCTCACCGCTGCAATGGCGGACAGCGACGGCAGTATCTCCGCAAGGCTTGTCACACAGAGAAGTCAGACCGCAAATCAGCCGATACAGATAAAGACGATATGCACAAAGGCTCAGGCAGGGTACATAGTTCTCTATAACCCCAACAGCGAGGCGGTTTCCACCTCCGGGCTGTATCTTACCGACAAGCCGGAAACGCTGCAGCGCTGGGCAATACCCGCCGAAATTATCCCGGCAGACGGTACGCTGCTGATCGTCACGGACAACAACAAGACCCAACAGGCACTGTATCGACTTCAGGCAAGCTTCAGCCTGAAAAAGGGCGAAACGCTGATACTCTCGGACGACAGCGGCAATATTCTGGGCAGCGTTGCCGTTCCGGAGATAGCCTCCGGGTATGTGTATTCGCTTCAGGACTACGGAGAGTATCGCGTGGTTTGTGAATAGTGCTTCAAACAGAGAAAGGACGCAGCATGGACGAAAAAAAGCGCGAACGTCTTATGAGGATCTTCCGGGTGGTCGCTCTTGTTATGGCAGCGATAATGATTTTGGGAGTTATCCTTCAGGGATTTTTATATTAACGGCGAATTCATTAGGCAGAAAGGAATAACATGGGATTATTTTACAACAACAATGTCGCAGGCTCAGGCGTATCCAAACACGGAAAGCAGAAAAAACCGTTCTTCCGCTTCTGGGAGATGTTCATGAACAAGTTCTGGGTATTTTTCGAGATCAACTTCATCTATCTGCTGTTCTGTATCCCGGTGGTTACATTCGGCCCGGCGACGGCGGCTATGACCACTCTCATGCGGAACATATACCTTGAAAGACCGCAGTTTATTTTCCACGATTTCTGGCAGGCGTTCAAGAAAAATTTTTGGCAGTCTGTGGGCGTGGGCGTATTTGATGTGTGGTGCATATGCATAGGCGTGTTCAGCTTCCTGTTTTTCAGCTCGGCAATGGACAGCACCGACCAGCCCTACTGGCTGTATTATGCGCTGATAATGGCGGTGGAGATCATTGTGCTGATGATGAATTTCTATATCTTTCCGCAGATAGCGGCGCTCAATCTCAAGCTGCCGCAGATAATCAAGAATTCGCTGATACTGGCGTTTGTCAACATCAAGGCAAATCTCATCACGCTTGCATTCTTCCTGCTGTATCTGGCGCTGCTGGGCATATTTCTGGTGCCTATGCTGATAATGATGCCGATACTTCCGTTTGCATGGCTGTCTTTTCTGACCGTGTTCAACTGCTATCCCGCGATACAGAAGTACATCATCAATCCGTTCTATGAGCAGCAGGGGCTGCGCAATCCGGAGCTGCCCGACGAGGACGACGATGAGGACGTAATATTCGAGGATCGCGGCGGCGAGGAAGCCCCTATGGTGATAAAGAAGCAGGACAGAGGCGGAAAGGTTATAAAGTAAGATGAGCAGAAAAAAGAAAAAACGCGAAGAGTTTATATTTTTTGTCCCCGATCAGGGTGAGGGCGCTGCAAAGGGCGTGGTTATCGCACTGAAAGTGCTGATGCTTATTGTAACGACGATATGCTGTCTGGTGTTCGGGATCTTAGGGCCGGTGGTTATTTGGACGAGCGGCAGCTACGACGGCATTGACGCCAATCCCGGAGTGCTTGCATGGCTGATATCCTCATGCATTTACATTGTGGGTACCTTTGTGATAATGCTGGGACATTCAAAAATAGCCTCGGTGATTGATATCATAGGCATGGCAGGGTCGCTGGTGACGTATTATCTGTTCGTTACCAATGCCGCAGACCCCGATATTTCGGTAGGCCCCACGCCGCTTTATATGCCGAGCATTTCACTGACGGTGCTGGCGATCGTTATCGCAATGCTGATTAACATACCAAAGTGGCTTGAAAGACAGGCGATCAAGGCGAATGAAAAAGCGCCGTCAATACTTATTGACGACGATGATAAATAAACAGAGGAAATTCCCCGGTTTGACCGGGGATTTAGTTTGTCGAAAACCCCGCCGCAGCGGAATAAAAGTTTTCGGTCCAGCCTTTTTCAAA
>CAYRLM010000051.1:0-12958 GCA_964425035.1 uncultured Ruminococcus sp. | reverse complement strand
TGAAATGCATTGATCTTGAATATCTCGTATCTGTTTTAGTGCGTGAAAAGCATCCTCCTGTTTCGTATTGGTATGTTTCACTTGCCTTATTTTGGGCTGCTTCCTTGATTTTCTCAAAGTCATCCTCGGAAAAATCAGGGTTGAGTGCGGTAAATGGGACTGAGCTTTCGTTAGTTGTATCAATTAACAGCTTGTTACACTCCTCAACCACCTGTTTTTGCAGCATACTATGCATTGCCTTGAATGCATCAATCTCTTTGAATGAATACTTCTCAAGATCATCAAAACAATTGCTGTCATTAGGATTTATGGATGAAACATTAGCTTTATATTCATCCACGGCTTTTTCAGCCGTTGTCAATATTACGCCTTCATCTCCCGTGAATTTACTGGCAGCGGCGTCAAGTCCTCTATACATTACATTTTCAATATGTGTAAGCTCATTCTTTGTTTCGCCGATTTTTTTCGCAAGCTCCGTAGGATCGTCAGCCTTTTCTTTAAGGCGTGTAATATCGTTCTCCAAATCGCTAAGAATGCCATTATAAATTCTGGAGATTGATTCAAGCAACTGCGACATGGCAAGGTAGTGAGCTTTACGGCCGAATGTTGACAAAACTCTGTTTACTTCGCTGAAATTAGATTTATTTAGCAGCCCTTCAATAAATGCAGTTTTATCAGATTTTGCAGAAAACCAAATTAGCCTAACGAAATCTTCCAAAGTTCCTGCAGTGTTCATCTCCGTCATAGTGTCTGTAACATTTTCGGATTTTTCAAAAATGTCAGCGTAAAGTTTTGCCTTACTGTCCACGGCAATAATATGGCTTGAGGGCAGTTTATTACTAAACTGACGGATAGCCTCATCTTCAAAAGGAAACAGTATTTCAATATTGACAATTATTTTGCGCCAATTGCTCTGCTCGGTTTCTATGTATTTGCGAATCTGCTCGTTATAATCCGGACGATTATGAATGTTTGCAGCCTTAATCTCGTAGGCCTCCAGAAATGCTTTTATCTCATGTTCAGGAACATTTTTCCCTTTCCTGCCATAGCGAACGATTAATTCCTGATTGATTGTAGGTACCGGAATATCCCTATACTCATCTTTTATTGCCGCATTTTCTTTCAGGAATCTGCGTATATCATCTTCGTCTACCGAATTATACTCTTTTCCATCCGCATAAGTTGCTTTCAGCTGAAATTTTTCTCCATACTTCAGCGCAATAATTGCGCTGGTACACTGCTTAATATCCATAGGCATAAGTTCCATGCCAATATATGCATTGATAAATGTGGACTTTCCGCTTTTAGCTTCTCCCGCAACCATCAGCTTGAAACGATCAGCACGAATATTATCAGCCTTACGCTTGATGTCCTTCAAAGATTTGAAACGCTCCAAAGTGCTCTCAATACCTGCTTTTTTGAGTATTCCTTTCAGTTCCTCAATATCGGCAGCGAATCTATCATATACCGCTAAGACCTCATTTTTACGACCATTGTAATTACTAGCCATTGTTGTAGTCGTCCCTGTAAGACCAACTTATAACATTACAACCGATAAATATAAGTCATATTTATTATCATTATACGACATCTTATTGCAAAAGTCAACAATATTGTTTATTTTCGAGAGAATTTTATTTGATATGTATAACGCTTGCAGATAGAGCACAATTAACCTTATATTCATATGTGTACAAAGATTATAAACAACAGCTCATATAGCAAAACAAATGCGTACCTAGGCACTTTTTTATTGATTTTCTCTTTCACTTGAAGAAAATCATTTTTTCAGCGGCTGCACAGACGAACGCCCCTGCCCGCATTTTGCGAGCAGAGGCGCATTTTTCTGTTATACTTTCCGATTGCTCTTACGGGATTTGTTCACCAAAAGCTCCCAAAAGCGGCGGCGTATTATTCCGCCCCATACAGCTCATGAGGCGGATTTTTCCCGATATAATCTATCTCCGAAAATCCCATGCCCGAAGCGCACCGTATCAGCTTTTTTGTAAGATCCGGGACATCTTCACGGGTCAGCGCCTCGGCTACTTCTATCCACACCGCTTCGCTGTTCTCGTCATTGTCCGAATGTGCCTCGCCGGAAACGTACTCCGCACGGAACGCCGCATACCAGTCTTTTCGGTTGAAGCGCATTCCGATAAGCTCCTTCGGCTCTATCAGCACACCGGTTTCCTCGAGATATTCGCGCACCAGCGCCTCACGGGGCATTTCGCCATGGTTAAGGTAGCCGCCGGGAACTATCAGCATTCCCTTCCCCGCACCGTAGGTATGGCGGGCGAGTAGTACCTTTCCGTCCCTTATCACCACTGCCGTAACCGACAGGCTCCAGTTTGTGTTTCCGTTTTCCATGTCAAAACTCCAGCTGCGGCTGAGTACGGCGAAGCTTTTTTGAATACCAGATAAAATACACCAGGTTGAGGATTATGCCGAATATCGTTGCGGACGGTGCTGCCAAGCCTATCATGGTAAGGCTGGCGTCGGGCTGAATACTCATAATGTAGGACATAGGCAGCCGCACCAAAAAGGTCTGCGACAATCCCTGCACCATAACGAACACCGTCTGTCCATGCCCGTTGAAATAACCCACAAAGCTGAACAGGATACTCGTCACGATAGGCTCGAGCGAAAATCCCAGCAGATATGCCGCAGCCTGCTTGATATATTCCTCATTCGGCGTGAATATCATCGCCATATAATCCCCGGCAAATATCGCCGCAAGCGATATAGCCACGCCCACCGTGCAGCCGACAGCCATTCCGCAGAGCATAGTCCGCCGCGCTCTTTTCTCCTTGCCTGCGCCGAAATTCTGTGCCACGAAGCTTGCCAGCGACTGCATAAGCGATGACGGAACAAGCATGATGAACGCCACCAGCTTATTTGCCACGCCGTAGCCCGACGACTGCGCAATTCCCAGCTTATTGATAAACGCACACAGCGCCAGGAACGAAATCTGCGTCAGAAGCTCCTGAACCGCTATCGGCGCTCCGACACGGATTATTCTCGGCACTTCCTCATTAAAGCGTATATCCTCCTTTTTCAGCGTAAACGGCAGCTTCTGCTTTCTTATGATAAGCAGCGAAAGCAGCACGCTCACCGCCTGCGCAAGAACGGTCGCCAGCGCAGCCCCCGCCACATTCATGCCGAGAACCGCCACAAACAGCAGGTCGCCGATAATATTGACAACACACGCAATGCCGACAAAAATCAAGGGGAGCTTGGAGTTGCCGAGCCCTCGGAAAATGCTGCTGATAAAGTTATACGCCATGATAAACAGAATGCCTCCGCCGCAGATCATGACATAGGTCACCGTGGAGTCGAGCGCCTCGTCCGGAGCCTGCATAAGCCGTGAAAGCGGTCTTGCAAATATCAGCATAACAGCGGTGATTACAAGGCTCAGCGCCACGAAAAAGCAAACAGCGCCGCCGATTACCTTTCCGAGCCGCTCCGGGCGCTTCTCTCCGAGATATCTGCCCATGAGTATCGTTACGCCCATTGTGAAGCCTGCCGCCGTAAAGGTCACCATATTTACAAGGTTGCTTCCCGTGGATACCGCAGAAATTCCCTCACTTGTGCCGAACTGACCCACTACCAGAATATCGACTGCGCCGTACATTGCCTGCAATATCAATGCGCCGAGTATCGGCAGCATGAATTTTATCAGCTTGGGGAAAATCCGCCCCTGCGTGAAATCGCTTGCTGTGCTCATAAATCAAATCTCCGTTTCCGCAATTTTTTATAATTGTTATTATAGCACAAAAAACGAAGTATTTCTATATGCAATATGCCGAAACTACATGGGTACTGCGATATACTTTTTGGAGTGATACCGAAAGCCGCATTTCTCATAAAATAAGCTCAGGCTCTCCCCGCAGATTACCTGAACCTCACCGGCAAGCGCCGCACTCACCTGCCGCACCAGCGCCCCGGCATATCCCTTGTGTTCCTGCTCGCAAAGCACGCTTACCTGCGATATCAGCGCTTCTCCGCCTATATCATGCTGCACCGCAAGCGCCGCCCTGCCGTCGGAATAGCAGCGGCTGACGCCGTGCCTTACCCTGTGGGACATATCCAGATACCACGGCTCAAACGGGATATCAAAGCGACTGCCGATAATCTCCCACACCTCTGACGGAGAGCGCTGCTCAGGAAGCGCTCCGCCCTTTTCCCCGGCATATACCATAAGCCGCACGGGGGTAAAAGCCGCACGGAGAAACGGCTTGAGTTCCTCGCCGGCGGCTTCGGAGCAAAACAGCTCCGAAAAACCGTTCATATTGAGGAACCATGCTATTTCCTCCATGTCAGCGCCGGGCTGCTCCGCTATCACGAACGCACCGTCCAGCGCCGCAAGAAAAGTATTCCCCTGTCGGAAAAACCTGCAAAAATCATATGCTCCGCCGTAGGCAAGGAACAGCGCACGCAGCTTCTGCGCCTCAACGCCATGCTCGGGCAGCCCCGAAAGCCGGTCTGCGGTGTAAATACGTTCCGTCAAAGCTCCGCAAATACGCCAAGCGCAGCGGCGGCAAGCTTCGCCGTTGCCTCAAGGTCGCTCTCCTTTATTACACAGCCCGGGGAATGCAGATAGCGGGTCGGCACGGAAAACGCACAGGTGCGCACTCCGCCGCCGCTCACATGAATTGCCCCGCTGTCGTTGCCCCCTGCTATAAGCGTCTTTGTCTGGTTGGGTATTCCCAGCTCGTCCGCAGTTTTTCTCGCAAGGCTGTACAGCTCCCGGTCATATATTGTCGCTCTGTCCATAAACGACACCACGCAGCCCTTTGCGAGTTCGCACACTCGCTTATCCCCGGAGGTGCCTGCAATATCGCATGCGGTGGTTGTTTCAAGGACTATCGCAATATCGGGTGCGACGGTGAATGCGGCCGCCTTTGCTCCTCGTGTGCCTATTTCCTCCTGAACGGTGAAAGCGTACCATGCGTCGTACTCCGGCTCGCCGTTTATCATATCCATCATGATAAGGCAGCCCGCACGGTCGTCTATCGCCTTGCTCTTCACAAATCCGTCGCCGAAACGGAATGCGTCGCTGTCAAACACGGCGCAGTCGCCGCGCTGCACCAGCGCCTCGGCTTCCTTGCGGTCGGAAGCCCCTATGTCTATCAGCATTTCGGAAAAATCGGGCGCTTTTTTGCGCTCCTCCGCGGATTGCTGATGAACAGCCTTTGTTCCCACAACTCCGACAGTTCCGTTTTTGAAGCGGAGCGCCCTGCCGAGAACCACTCTCGGGTCAACGCCGCCCACAGCGCCGAACCGCAGAAATCCCTCCTCCGTGATATCGGTCGCCATAAAGCCTACCTCGTCCATGTGTGCGGCAAGCATTATGCGGTTCTTCGGGGTTTTTCTGCCTTTTTTGAATACCAGCAGATTTCCGAGGTTGTCAGTCCTTACCTCGTCTGCGGCGATATGAGATATAATATAATTGCGCACTGCGCCCTCGTCGCCGGAAGTACCGTCAAGCGCACATATTTCCAGAAGTCTGTCAGTCATTCGGATTACCTCCCGCATATTCCGCAATGAGCCTTGCCGTATTTTCAATATCGCACAGCCTTACCGTTTCAACGGGCGTGTGCATATATCTTATAGGTATCGACAGGGTGCAGCATTTCACTCCCCTGCCGCTGACCGCTATGCTATCTGCGTTTGTGCCTGTCGAACAGGGCATTACCTCCGTCGTGTACGGAATATTGCGGCGCTCTGCGATATTTTTCAGCTCCTGCGACATTCTGCGGTCGAGGGCTGCGGATACACCTATCATAACGCCGCTGCCCATTTCGGCGGTTTCGTGCGCCGTGCTGTCGGGAGTTCTGCCGAAGGACACGTCAACGGCTATCGCCTCGTCGGGCTGTATTCTGAATGCGGCAGGCTTCACGCCTCGCTCCCCCGTTTCCTCCTGTGCGGAAAAGCACACGGCAATATCGTATCTCTGACCTCTGCCCCGAAGCATATCAAGCGCCGCAAGTATAGCGCAAACGCCGCTCCTGTCGTCTATCGACGGTGCCGAAATCATATCGCCCGCCAGCCTTCTGAATGAAGAATTGACCGTAATTCGGTCGCCGGGAGAAACCGCTTTCTCCGCCTGCTCTCTCGTCATGCCGATATCCACGGACAAATCCCCTATCTCCGCCGCCTTACCGTGGTCTGACGACACATGCGGCGGCAGTGTGGAAATTACGCCCCGAACAGGCTGAGAGCCGTGTACCGTCACGCTCTGGGCAAGCATGACTTTAAGGTCTGGGCCTCCGCAGCTGCCTACCCTGAGAAAACCGTCCTTATCTATATAGGTAACGATAAGCCCTATCTGGTCGATGTGTGCGTCCAGCATAAGCGTTTTAGCCCCCGGAACGCCGCACCTGATCAGCGCTGTCACATTGCCGGAGCTGTCAATCGAAGCGTCGGGCGCATAGCTTTTCAGCAGCTCAAGCGCCGCCGAAGCCGCTCCTGCTTCATCTCCGGAAACCCCTGTCACGGAGGTAAGCCGTTCAAGAGTGTTCAGTATATCCATATATCCTCCTTTACTTGAGAAAATCGCTGGCAGCGCCGCCGACATTAAAATGATAGCCGACGGAATTGAGCAGCTCCAGCTTGTATTCCACTATCTCGGTCATTACGCCGAGTTCATACGCCGCCTGTCCGATATCCCGCGCATATTCCAGCACGGACAAGGCTTCACGGTCGGTTATCAGTATCTCTGCGGCGAAAAGATTTGCCTCTCGCTCGGTCTTGTTGTTGGTGAGAAAAAGGCTGTTCTCGCGGATACCCCCCGCCGAAAGCTCCCTGTGCAGCATGTCGTGTCCAAGCTCATGGGCGCATACCGTCTTTGCGACCGTCATATCCAGAGAGCCGTTCACTATTATATAGCGGCAGCCGTTTTCGCAGATATAGAACCCCTTGAGCGAGCCAAGCTCCCTGAACCACACATTTGCGCCAGAGTTTGCCGCCGTTTCGAAGATATCCCTGCCGCCGTACTTTCTGCGTAGCTTGTCCGCAATCCGCTTTATGTTATCCATTACTTTTCGCTGCGGTTCTTGCGGGAATCCTCGTATATATCCCACAGGCAGCGGAAAAGCGCTTCCTTGTCGTCCTCGTTGAGGGAATTGCCTGCGAAAAGCCCTCGTGACTGCGCCAGAAACTGCGCCGCCTGTGCCTTGTCCGCTTCGCAGGCGCTGAACTTACTTATAAAGCGCTCTTCAATGGTAAGCTCCAGCTCCTGCTCGTCGTCCCTGAGAAATTCGGGAGTAAGCTGAAGCTGCTCGGCGATTTTGTTCAGAGTATCCGCACGGGGCTTGCGTGAGCCGTTCATATAATTCGCAAATGCACGATATGTAATTCCGACGCTGTGCGCAAAATCGGTCTTGCGTATGCGCTTTCTGCCCAGCATTATCTCTATCTTTTCGTTCATTTTCATGGTGAATACCTCCGTAATGATAACGGGCAAAGCCCGAAACCTGTTCATAATAATATTATAAACATGAACACGAAATTTGTCAAGAGGGTTATGAAAAAAGTATGAGAGATAAGTGTAGTGCTGAAATAGATATTGGACAAAGAAAGAGAAAAAGGTTGAGGGATAGGGCAAAAAGTGACAAAACAAACGCAGGCGTTTGTTTTAGATTAAAAGTCCTTGTGCATACGGACAATTATATCATGACCTGCGGTCATGATATAATAAACGCATAGCGTTTATTATAAATCAGAATCCTCGCACATACGCAAATCTTCGATTTGCTCCGTGCGTATCGGATAATTATATCATGACCTTGCGGTCATGATATAATAAAGTCGTCACAACAAAATCTCATCGAAAGGAAGTCCTATCCCTCATGAATGTAAGTGACCAAACAAACACAATCATAGGAGGAACATAATGAGTCACATAGATTTATACACCCAAAAACAAAAAGTTCAACATATTACCTATGAAGGAAGACAAAAAAGTCGAAATATTGCTGAAAGAAGGACACATGCTGAGAAGATAGGTCAGCTTCTCGGAGGTCGCAGCAAGCGTACTATACAGTGTGAAACAACCCGGTGTCATTTTGTGTTGCAATTTTCACTGAATGCGCTGTATGCGGCACGAACTTGACAGAAATCGGCAGATATAGTATAATTAGATTAAGGCAACAATTAAGAATTAAGTCTTGATGAAGCATTTTGCACCAAACAAGCGCTGAAACTCGAAAAGAAATCTCGCCATATTACGAGGCTTTCTGACGAAGAAGTTCGGCGCTTTGGAAGGGGAATTCTGGTTGAAATAAAGCGGGCATTTTGCGAAATTAAAAAAACAATAAGGAGGACACTATGACCAAACAAGAATTGATGGAGAAATTATCTTCGGCAGGTTCCGTTTCATCAAAGCATAGAGCGTTGGTGCAGTAGTTGAATTAACAATTTTTTGTAAGAATATACAAAATTAATATAGCAGTTGAAATTCTATATGGATGTTTTGTGTTGGATTACGGAAAATATAAAAATGTTACACAAAGCCTACATGACGATTTCAGAAAGTGCTCCTGTTGGAAAATATGGTCAAGATGGTACAGCATATAAATTAGTCGATAGATATTTGTGCGTTGTCATAAGTTCAAATGGATTTCTGGTGGATGCATATGATATCACAAGTCAAGCTAAAAAAATCAAATTTTTCTGATTTTGGAGGAGAAATAAATTTATGCTTTTTAAATTTACATTTAATTATGCAACCGATTTTAGTTGTATATGGAGTTGGGACTCTGAGGCATTTGACAAATATGGCAGTATAGTTGAACATGAAGATATTGGGATTTCCAAAGAACTTGACATAGAAATGCAAGAACTATGCAAGGAATATCAATCGTCACTAAATTGGGACTGCCCGTCGGATCCATCTCCGTGGACAGATGAACAAAAACAAATTTTCGCTCAAAAAGCGAAGTCTGTTTACAACAAACTAATGTCCGAACTTGGCGAAAAGTATCAAATTCAATATGATGTAATTTTGCCTGACTAAGGAGAATACTATGACCAAACAGGAATTTTTTGAGAAGCTATCTTCGGCAGGTTCTTTGTCACATCAAGAAGGATACTCAGCTGAAAAGCTTGAAGCTGAGATCCATGAGGTTTATCCTAACGAATTTGATATGAATCAAATCATTGATTTTTTTCTGAAAATTGGTCGTTTATCATTCGAACGCATAGAAACAAAGTCCGGTGATAAACTGAGTTATTATTTCGGTTGGGGATATCCTGTGGAATTCTGGGCAGATATAAATTGCGTTGTTAATTCAGTGGGTATCTTGGATAATTGTGCTGGAAGAATAGAGCGTTATTTTATTTCGGAACAGGGGAAATTCTATAACCAAGACCACAAACCGATTGCCGAGAATATGGAGGAGTTTGCTGAATACATCACTACTGTGGAATATGATTATCACCCGGAAACAACTAAGCGAACATATGATATGCTGCGATATTTCGGCTGGTACGAGGGCAGACATATCGACACGACTGCGTTTGAACAAGAGTTGAATCGACGCGGGATTGAGTTGTCTAAGGAACAGCTGGATTTTTTCAGAGAGTTCAGCGGTCTGTATTTTTCATTTAATAGTGATTGCTGGTATTTTTACTCATTAGAAGAAATCTTGAAACAAAAAAAGATTATTGACCCCGTGTTGGAAAAAAGGAATCCCCGTAAGCATCCAACGGTTTTGTGCGGAAAAACAATGGGCGGTCCGCTTGCTGTTGACGCTGAAGGAATCATACGATTTTTTTATTCAATTCCTCAAGGCAGAACAACAATGGAATGTATAAACCACTTATGTGAGGGCGTGAATAGGGACTGCAAATGGATTGCTCCGAGATAGGATAATTAAGAGCGAGATTTGAAATAATCCTACTAAGCGGCACAATGTTTAACAAGGCTGCAAGCAAAAGCAGACCGTGTAATCAAAGGGCTGCTTGGCAATTTCGACACTTGACCGAAAAATCAAGCGGCTCACCTTGATGATTTTAGTTCCGAGACGAAACACCGTCTCGGATATTTTTTTCCGTAAACCCGAAGCCGAAATCTCAAGGCTGAAAGAAATCCGAGAAGCCATATTCTGTTGACGGTTTGAACAATATCAGCGAGAAGATTTCCGACATCAGAAGAAAGGAACGATATCAAAAAGGCTTTGTTAGTGGAGATGCAGAAAGCGAAAATCGGTATTTCCGCCGCTAACAATATTCCTGCGAAATGTTTTAATACATATGCGGCGAAAGCAAGGCAGTCCAATATTCCCATTGTCGATAATGTATAAACAGATGCGTTAGTCAAGTCTAACTCATTGTCTATTTATACAAATATAGCTGTTTTGAGAAAAATTTTTGTATTTGTGTATTGACATTATGAAATAAAAGTAGTATAATGAACGCATGAACAGATGTTCATATGATAAATTCAATTTCAGAAAGGTTGGTTAGGTCATGTTCATAGAAATCAATGATATCAAAAAAAGCTATGGCAGCGGCGAAAATAGGATTGAGGTACTGAAAGGTATAGATATCGAAATAGAGAAAGGCGAGTTTTGCGTGCTTCTCGGCCCGTCGGGCAGCGGAAAATCCACGCTGCTGAACATCATCGGCGGCATAGACGACGCCGATTCCGGCTATATCTCGATAGGCGGCGAGAAAATCGAAAACATGAAAGAAAAGGCACTGACCGAATACCGCAGAAAGCACTTGGGCTATATATTCCAGATGTACAATCTTATTCCCAATCTGAACATAAAGGAAAACGTGGAAACAGGCGCATATCTCAGCGACGCTCCGCTTGACGTGGACGATATTCTGAAAACACTCGGACTGTACGAACACCGTCACAAGCTTCCGTCGCAGCTTTCCGGCGGTCAGCAGCAGAGGTGTTCTATCGGCCGCGCAATAGTGAAAAATCCCGACATACTTCTCTGCGATGAGCCGACGGGAGCGCTTGATTACAAGACCTCGAAAGAAATACTGAAGCTCATCGAAACCGTTAATCAAAAGTACAACACGACAATTATCATGGTTACTCACAATGAGGCGATAAAGGACATGGCTGACAAGGTTGTAAAGCTCCGCGACGGCATGATAAGAAAGGTTGTCACGAACGAGAACAAGCTGTCCTCGGACGCGCTTGAATGGTAAGGGGGCAGGGCAATGAAAAATCCGCTTATAAAACGCTTGCCGAGAGAGCTTTCAAAGGATTGGGTGAAATATACGGCGATTTTCGTCATGATGATACTGCTTATCTCGATGTGTTCGGGAATGAGAGTCGGGAACGAGAGCCTTAAAGCCGCATATTACGACAGCTTTGAAACATACAACCTTGAGGACGGACATATTACTTTTGACAAGACGCTACCCGATGAGCTGCGCTCTTCTCTCGAGGAAAAGGTCGGAATGACGCTTTACGACAGCATTTATTTTGACGAAGAAACCGCCGAAACAGGTGCAACCGTTCGTGTGTACAAACAGACCGATGTTTTGAACAATCCCTGCTTGCTCAGCGGCGAACTTCCTTCAAAAGACGATGAAATCGCCATAGACAGGCTTTTCGCAAAGAATAACGACATAAATGTCGGCGACAGCCTTACGTTGAACGGAAAGAAGCTTCTCATTACCGGATTTATCGCACTCCCGAATTACAGCACTCTGTATGAGAACAACACCGACTCAATGTTTGACTCCATTAATTTCTCCGTTGCGGTAATGACTGACGGAGGCTTTGAAGCGGTCGGCAGCAGGAAGATTTCCCACAACTACGCATGGAAGTATAACGCCGACTATGCGGACGATATCGAAGCCGCAGAGCTCTCGGATAAGTTCCTCGATGTGCTGGAGGACGAACTGACGGCATATGACGAGGATATTGTGACGGAGCAGGTTGACGCACTCACAGACAAGCTCGAAACGGCTGCTGAGGAATACGGTGAGCTGTACAAGGCTTCACTCGAAAGCAAGGTTTCCGAAATAACGGAGAAAGCCGAAAAAGGCGCAGAGGAATATGCGGCGCTGTACATGGCAACAATGCAGAAGCCGTCAAAGAGCGACCTTTCGGTTGACGTTGACGATTTCACCTTTGCGATTATCGAGAACAGCGTTGCGGCAATGATGAACGGCGAAGAAGCGGCTCTTCCGTCGGAGCAGGATTTTATGGACGAGTATCTTGACTCTGTCCAAAAGCCGACAAAGGAGCAGCTTTCTACCGAGCTTTCCGACTTCCTTTTCGGGATTGTCGAGGACGCAGTTTCGGCGGAAATTAACGGCGAAGAGTACGAAATGCCTGCGGACGAGGAATTTGAGGACGAGATTGACAAGACAGATATTATTTCCGTTGACAATTATATACCGAGATACCTCAATCAGGCGGTGACGTTCGCAATCGAGGATATCGGCGGCGATGAAGCTGCCACAATGTTGATTGTATACATGATGATAGCGGTAATCGCATTCATTTTTGCGGTGACAATCTCAGGCACAATCACTGAGGAAGCCGGCGTTATAGGAACCTTGCGAGCTTCGGGTTACACGAAAGGCGAGCTTATACGGCACTATATGGTGATTCCCGTGGCGGTAACGCTTGTTGCGGCAATTATCGGAAACATTCTCGGCTACACGGTCATGAAGGATTTCTGCGTGGATTTGTATCTCAGCAGCTACTCCCTCACGACCTATGAAACAATGTGGGACGCTTCGGCATTTATCCTTTCGACGGTTGTTCCGATTGCGCTTATGCTGATAATAAACCTTGCGGTATTGACGTCAAAGCTGAAGCTCAGTCCGCTGAAATTCCTTCGTCACGACCTCAAAAAGAACAGGAACAAAAAGGCTCTTCGCTTGAACACAAAAATCCCGTTCAGAGCGCGTTTCAGCATGAGGATTTTCTTCACGAATGTTCCCGGTTACATTGTCATGATTATAGGAATACTTTTGG
>CAYRLM010000050.1:0-13235 GCA_964425035.1 uncultured Ruminococcus sp. | reverse complement strand
CCGTGGTCGATATGGGCGATTATACAGAAATTTCGTATCTTTGAAAGATATCCGGTGTCAGCCATTTATTTTTGTTCCTTTCATGAGGCTTTGATTTCTTTGTTTGCGGCGGGAAGAATACCGATACACTGCGGCAGCAGCTTTTCAAAAAGCTTATAAATCCCGCAGCATATCGCCAGCGTTGCCGCAGTTATGCACAGGCATATGACGGTGTTCATACGCAGAAGGCTTGTGTCTGTTCCGGAGAGCATTGACGTCAGCTTTATCAAAATGCGGTATATCGGGCCATGAATGCACAAAATAACTATTGTCTTTCTGCCGACAGAGGACAGCACCGGGACTTTCTCCAGCGCCGCCGACAGCGCCGCAAATCCGGCAGTGCCGACCGCCGCACACACCGCCCACATCAGCCCGGAGGTGAAATTCAGCAGATACAGCGCTATGCTAAGTCCCAGAAGAACTGCGGCGCAGGACAGCTTCACCGGGATTTTCATCTTATCGACAAGGCTTAATAAGCCCTTTTCGGCGGCGAAATTACCCAAAGCGAACAATCCCAGAAAGCCCAGCGCACGGTCTGCTCCCCACGGCAGCGAGGGCAGCCCGAGCAGCATATACGCAATACAGCACACCGCACAGACTATGCGGCACGCCGTTGGCTTTATCAGCTTGTAAAGCACGTTATATACCACGGTTGTCAGAAAATAGCACGGCAGAAACCACAAATGCGAATTGAACTCAAGATGATTCATATCGCCTATAAGCAGCCCCAGCAGGCAATCCGTCAGGGACATGTCGATATCACGCCACCTGCTCTCGATAAAGCAGAAGTACAGCGCAATAATCACGCCGAAAAATGCATAGGGCAGCAGAATGCGGAACGCCCGACGTTTTATATCCGCAGATATCTTCCTTGGGCGAAACACTGTTCCCCCCACAATGAAAAACAGCGGCACATGAAACGTATACAGCCAGCCCAGCACGCTTTCCCGCTGATAAATATGCCCAAAAGCCACAGCTGCGATACCGAAGAATTTCAGAATATCCAGCCACCGAATTCGTTTAGTTTCCATCAGTTGTCCTCCACATACTCCGTGTCAAGGTGCCATTCCAGCTTCTCCAGAATATCCTGAAAGCTCTCGTCCGTGCGGTACGGCATCTCGAAGCCCTGCCAGCAGTCGTTTTTCAGGAGCTGGCGGACTACATACAGGTCGTTCTTGCGGTCGGTGGCGCTTTCTGTGTATTCCCGCAGCGGTGCGAACACGCCGTACTGTCCCTCCAGTCTGTACAGCACAAATTCCCCGAACTGGTACACCTTAAGCCCGTTGCCCTGCGCAAGCAGCTTTACGGTGACGGTTTCGATGTCGGGGGCGGTTTCGTTCAGCACGAAATACACCTCGGGGACTTTTGTCAGATGTGCGTCGTTATGTTCTCCCGCTACATTCTCATAATCCGCCTCGTTGAACACAAACGCCTCGCTGTCGTAGACATAGAAGTAGGAGGTCGGGTTCTGGTAGCATTTCACTATTGTATACTGCGTTTCTCCGTCGGTTTTGGTGAAAACCTCGTCATGAGGCGCATAGAAAACCCCTATGACAGTCTTTATTCCCCATGCGAAAAGTCCCGTGCAGGCAATGACTATGAGCATAGGCAGCACTTTCAGAAAAGCCGCCTTCCCCTTTGACATTCCGACATATTCGCCGTCCGTTTCCTCTGCGGCGGCGGGCTCTGCGCTTTCCGTGACGTCCTTGTTTTCTTTAAGCTCGTCCATGATTATCCTTTCAACGCTCTCTTGTTTGTTGCATACATTTTAATTATAACATATTTCGGAGAAAATGTTAAGGGGTAATTGCAAAAAAATCGGGGAAACTTTGCACAGCCGCAGAACAACGGGCAGATTTGAGAAGATATGTCACTTGATTACACGGCCGAATGCGGATACGGTTCAACAAATTATTTTTGCGGAACGGCGGGTTATTGCGGCGGTAAAGCAAGCGGAAACCGTAAACCCGCTTCTCTGTACTTGGGGGAAGCGGCTTGATTACAAAAAATGCGCAGAAACCGTCGGGCGGCTCTGCGCAGAGGATTATTGCGGTATGTCAGATTGCTTTGAAGGGGATTGAGTTTTCCTTGGCGTATGTTTCGGCGTAGGAGCCTTTTTTGCCGCGGATTGTGAGGTTGTCGCAGCCATCAAATGCACTATCGTCTATCCATGTTACGCTACTTGGGATAGTTATGCTTTTAAGGCTTGTGCAATATAGGAATGCATTCTGGTCAATTACTGCCACACTGTCCGGAATAGTTACGCTTGTAAGACTTGTGCAGTACCAAAATGTAGCATAGTCGATTGTTTTTACACCGTCCGGAATTTTTATGCTTGTAAGACTTGTGCAGTCCATAAATGCACTATCGCCGATTGTTGTTACGCTGTTTGGAATTTTTATGCTTGTAAGACTTGTGCAAGAATGAAAAGCAGATTTGCCGATTGTTGTTACGCTGCCCGGAATTTTTATGCTTTTAAGACTTGTGCAGTCCCAAAATGTAGCATAGCCGATTGTTGTTACACCGTCCGGAATTTTTATGCTTTTAAGGCTTTCGCAATTTTCAAATGCCCTATCGCCGATTGTTGTTACGCTGTTTGGAATTTTTATGCTTGTAAGACTTGTGCAACCATAAAATGCACCAGAGTCGATTGTTTTTACGCTGCCCGGAATTTTTATGCTTTTAAGACTTGTGCAACGATAAAAAGCCATATTGCCGATTGTTGTTACGCTGTTCGGGATAGTTATGCTTGTAAGATTTGTGCAATAGGTAAAGGCAGCATCACCGATTGATGTTACAGTACCGGGAATAGAGTATTTTTTATTTGACTTTTCGCTTGGATATTGTATAAGTTCTGTCTTTTTCTTATTGAAAAGCACTCCATTCACGCTACAAAACGTTTTGTTTGCATTTGCAACCGAAATATTTGTAAGACTTTTACAAAACGCAAATGCACCAACGTCGATTGTTTTTACGCTGCCCGGAATTTTTATGCTTTTAAGACTTGTGCAATTCTCAAAAGCCCAATTGCCGATTGATGTTACTTTGTCCGGAATTTTTATGCTTGTAAGACTTGTGCAGCCAAAAAATGCATATCCGCCGATTGCTGTTACGCTGTTTGGAATTTTTATGCTTGTAAGACTTGTGCAGTTCCAAAATGCCCTATCGCCGATTGCTGTTACGCTGTTTGAAATTTTTATGTTTGTAAGACTTGTGCAACACAAAAATGCAGCATCACCGATTGTTGTTACACTGCCCGGAATTTTTATGCTTTTAAGGCTTTCGCAATTTTCAAATGCACTCTCGCCGATAGTTCTAACAGGATATCCCTCTATTTGGCTCGGTATTACGACATCTGTCGATGTACCATTATAAAGGGTGATAGTGACTTCATCGCCGTTTATTTCATACTCGAAACCATCTGCGCTGTTGGTTGTTGCGGTGGTCGCCGCCGCATAAGCGACAGTTCCTACCGCCTGCGGTAAGCTCCCGAGCGACGTAGCGGCAATTATAGCTGCCGCCGCAATTGACGAAACAATTGATTTAAGCTTCATAAGTATTACCCTCCATTATTTTATGCGCAAAGCGCACAGTTATCTATTACGACATTTGATTTATAATAATTGCTCTGCAATTATTATAGCATATATATGTTATGTCTTGTAAAAAGTAAAATTATGTCAAAACATATTCTTTATAACAATACCTGTGAATTTTGTGCGAATATTGTAAGTTTATCAATGATATTGTACACGAAAGGCAGAAAGAAATCCGAGAGGAGAAAGGAAGTTGAAATGGTGCGCAGGGCAAAACAATTTTGATTGCTACGCATTCTGCGGAAGATGTTGATGTGCCGTGCGATACGGTGTACGAAACGGATAAAGAAAAGCAAGCGTAAACCCAAAACCGTAAAACCGCTTCTCTGTGCTTTGGGGAAGCAATTTTGTTACCATGTACAACGGCTCTTATTTGATATTTATGGCTTTTTATGTTGATTCGTTTTTTCGTTGATTCTCCACATCGCAAGAAGAAAATTCTCTAAAATCAAGTCGAAAAATATCAAAAATGGTATAGTTTTTAGGCATTTTTCAGTGAATTTCGTTTAAAACGGTACAGCCCTATCTGATTGGATAATACGATTCTTGATTTTGATATTGTTATATTGTTATAGGCGCATTGCCTTAGGGAAACCTGCACCGATGACGGTCACACGGGATTATCCCACGTCATCATATCAGCCAGCGTAATGCGGTCTACCACGCTGTTTACGGCGTTGTTTATCTCCTCGTACAGCCGTATTGTCACGCATTTGTCGCGGTGGTCGCAGCTTTCCCCGGTGTCAAGACATGCAACGGGGGCAAGGCTCCCCTCGGACAGGCGCAGGATTTCGCCCACGGTGTATTCCTCCGGCTTTCTCGTCAGCAGGTAGCCGCCCTGAGCGCCTCTCACGCTCTTCACGAAGCCCGCCTTGTTCAGCACGGAAACTATCTGCTCCATGTATTTCATAGAAATTCCGCTTCTCGCCGATATGTCCTTTATTTTCACCGGCTCGCCGCAGGGCTGTTTCGCCATATCCAGCATGAGCAGTATTGAATATCGTCCTTTTGTTGAAATTCTCATTAAATCGTATCCTCCGAAAAGCATTTGGATATTTATCAAAAAATATTTGTCGGCAATCTGTAATATTATCCCAGTTATCTGCATATACATGTATGTAGAAAAATTGGGAGGGCAAAAAAGCTTATGGACAGAAAAAAACCAGCGATAGCAGCGGCGGCGGTACTGATAAGTCTGCTGACAACGACCGCCGCGGGAGTGCGGCCGGAAACTGCGCTGACTGCCGCAATAGGCGCAGTGCGGCATACGGCGTATTTATCCGCCGGGATAACCCTGCCGGAAAATTATCCGAACCAAGCCTCCGCCGCACAAGCAGAGGCGGAATTACCCACAGAGGAAACCGCAGAGCCGGAATGCGGCGAAGCGTATCTCACGACGGAAGAAACCGCCGTGACGGAGGAGCCGGAAATACCGCCGCAAACCGAAGAAGCCGCCGAAAGCAGCGGACAAGCCGCCATTGTCATTTCCCGCAACATTACGGAATTTGACGACGGCGTAGACCGCACCGCAAAGGGAAACGAGAGCGGAACGATAGTACGGGAGCATTTCGGGGGATATACCGGGACGGATTACATAGAGCTTCCCGGGGGCGGTATCGTCTGGAACTGCACCTCGGACAGTGCGGAGAGCATTATTGCCGCCGCAGAAACAGCGCCGCAGCTAGGCATAGAGAAAAACACGCCCGAACCGCAGGTGCTGATAGTCCACACCCACACCACCGAAAGCTATGAGCCGTATCAGCGCAGCTATTATGACAGCAGCTATCCCGGACGCACCCGTGATTCCGCACACAATATGGTGAGAGTGGGGCAGGCGCTGGCGCAGAAGCTCGCCGATAACGGAATATCCGTGCTGCACGACGGCACGGTGCATGACTATCCGGCATACACCGGCTCATACGACCGCAGCGAGGAAACTATCCGTGCGGCGCTGGAGGAATTTCCGTCGATAAAGATAATACTCGACCTTCACCGTGACGCAATATCGGGCGACGGAGTGCGCACCGCTCCCGTGTCGGAGGTAAACGGGCGCTCTGCGGCGCAGTTCATGATAATCACGGGCTGCGACGACGGGCGCTTCGGCAATATGCCGGAATACTGCAAAAATCTCAGCCTTGCCTGTCTTATACAGAGCGTTTGCGAGAAAATGTATCCGGAGCTTGGGCGGCCCGTGCTGTTTGATTATCGCAACTACAACCAGCATATTTCCACAGGCTCACTGCTCATTGAGATAGGCAGCGACGCAAATTCCATTGACGAAGCGGTCTATACGGGGGAGCTTCTCGGAGAGGCGATAGCGAAGGCGCTGCAATAGCCGGAGAGATTTTCGCGATAGAGGTCTGCGGCGGTGCGCAGCTTTTCCTGCTGCGGCTCGGAGCTGTCGCATACCGCAGCGGTGAGAAAGCCTGCGGATTTGGCGGTGATAACCGCCGTAAGGGAATCCTCAAAGACTGCGCACCGCTTCGGCTCCGCTTCGGCGGCTCGGGCGGCGGCAAGGAATATATCGGGGCGTGATTTGCCGCCGAATTCCCGGCAGGTGACAATCCCCGAAAACCTGTCGTATATCCCCAGCCGTTCAAGTGCGGCGGCGGAAAGCCGCTTATCCCCGGCGGTGGCAAGCACCGTTTTTATCCCTTGCCTGGCAAGCAGCGCTGTAAGCTCCTCTGCGCCGGGCTTCAGCGCACATTCGCAGCGGTAAAAGCCGGAGATGAGTTCCAGCAGGGCGGCGTTTATTTCGTCGTCGCTGTCGTTCAGGGGGTAATTTTCCCGCAGGAAGCGGCAGCTTTCCTGAATGGTCATTGGGGCGAGAATGTCGGAAAGACCCGGCTGCGGCGTTATTCCCCGACCGACAAGGAAACGTTCGCCGAGGTTTTCCCATATGGGGGAACTGTCGAGCAGAGTACCGTCAATGTCGAATATTGCCGCAGAGATATCACTGAGGGCGGTCATTGTGCGGTTATCCCGGCTATAATTTCATTTGCCCGCTCTGCTGCCTCGGCGGTGTGGTAATAAAGCTGGAGCGAGCAGAAGCAGCCGCCGTATTCAAACGTAAATTCCGACTGACCCAGCAGAAACGTGTCGTCGGAATATACGTCGCACATTGAAGTGTAGCCGCTTTTGCCGCCAACGGAGCTTTCCCCAAAGCCGGTATTGTCCAGAGTGTAGCCGTCTATCTGCCAGCCCAGCAGCGTATCGTTGTGGTTGGTCTGTGCGTATTCTTGGAGCGACAGCTGTTCTCCCGTGGTTTCATCGGCGGTTATTTTCAGGGCGGTAATGTTTATCTGTGCGGTCTTGTCGGAGTTTTCGGCATAGATGATATAGGAATTGCCGGAGCTTTCAAAGTATTCTTTCAGCTCCTGTGCGTCGGTATATCCCGTGTCGTTTTCCTCCATTATTTTTTCGTAGATATCGTCCCCCGTCAGCACCTCCCAGTCCTCCGGGAATGTGATGTTCATGCCGCAGGTGGAAGCCTCTGCGGAGCTGTCGGTATTCTTGACCGAAGCGGAGGGGACTTCACCGGAGCATGCGGTGAGAGCTATTGCGGTGATGATTGCCGCAGCTGCGGCGGTAAACTTTTTCATGCGGTTCTCCTGTCTGGTACTGAAGTCATCATTATTATACACCTTTTGCGGAACAAATGCAATGATGAGCGCTTTTGTCTTTTGAAAATAATTGTTGTATCTGTTATAGGAATAAGTCGAAAACGGTTATTTTGCAAATAATCGGCAAAACCATTTTTCAATCCGTCTTTGCTTGACATTCCGAAAGAATTCTGATATAATATTAAGTGTTATATGCGCCTGTGGTGAAACTGGCAGACACGATGGATTTAGGTTCCATTTCCGAGAGGAATGCAGGTTCAAGTCCTGTCAGGCGCACCAAATTCAAAACATCGATATTTGCTACACATCTGAGCAATAATTGTGCAACAGTAAAATACGCTTCATCATTATTTCACGGTTATTTCACAAAGCAGTTATTGTAACAACACACAAAAAAGGTATCATATAATTACAGCAGATGACCGAAAGGTCAATGCCGACAAGCCGCTGCTGACAATGCTGCGGCGTTTCAATAACCAACCTCCCCTTTTATGATGAATTTTCATCGGGAATGCTCAGGCATTCCAACAGTCTGTACGTTTTCCTTCCTTTTTTCGTGCAGACGGTATTCTTTCCCACAGCACAACGCTGTGGGATTTTTTTGTCCTTCGGGTCAAAGGACGCTGCGGTTTTCCAGCGCCTTCATCAGAGTTACGTCATCGGCAAATTCCAGAGCGGAGCCTGCCGGAAGTCCGTAGGCGAGCCGTGACACCTTTATGCCCATCGGCTTTATCAGACGGCTGAGATAAACCGCAGTCGCTTCGCCCTCCACCGTGGGATTGGTTGCCATAATTACCTCTCGCACATCGGACAGCCTGCCCATAAGCTCCTTTATTTTCAGATCCTCCGCGGTAACTCCGTCCATGGGCGACAGCAGCCCGTGAAGCACATGGTAAACACCCTCGTAGCCGCCCGAACGCTCGAACGCAGACACGTCCTTCGGGGACTCCACTACGCAGATAACGCTTTTGTCACGGTTGTCGTCCGAGCATATTCCGCAGATTTCTCTGTCGGTGAAATTCTGGCAGCAGCGGCACAGCTGTACGCCGTTTCTCGCCTGAACCAGCGCAGACGCAAATTCCTCCACCTCGTTCTGCGGAAGATTGAGCATGTAGTAAGCCAGCCGCTGCGCCGTTTTTATGCCGATACCCGGAAGCTTTGCAAATTGCTCCGCCGCAAGCGCCAGCGGTGCGGAAATAAATTCAGCCATTTCATTCTCCTTGATACATATTACAGAATTATTCTCAGCGGCTCGTCATAGATATTCACGCCGTTGTACGGCAGCTCGTTCTGCCATGCGGAAGCATACGCCGCCAGCCCTGCGGAATTGTCAGGTGTCCCTCGGGTATAGCCGAAGTACATCACGATATCGGCGCTGACGGATACGTCGCCGGATTTCGCACAGGCTATCGTATGCCCGTTCACGGTGACGCTGCCGGCCGACGAGCTTTCGCCGTCGTAATTCGGCTCAGGGAGCTTATCTGTCGGGAAAATTTCTGCCAGCTCCGCCAACGCAGCCGCTCCCGAATAGTCTAGCTCAGGCGCATATATCACGCTAAAACGAGTGATCCCGCTGTACATGAATTCGTTAAAAAGCTTCTTTCCCAGACCGGATCCCGTGCCGGATATCACCACCGTTGCCTCGCTGCGTGTGCAGATGACCGCAGCCCCGCTGCTGCCGTCGGATATCAGATCTATGCGGCTTCGGGTGTAATTGCCGTAAAAGCCCACACAGACAAACAGCGCAGCGGTAAGTGCGGCCGACTGTAACGCCGCCCTGCGCCAATCCCTGCGGAACGCGCCGATTATCAGCAGAGCCGCCGCCAGAAACGCCAGCGGAACGCAAGCCGCATTATCCGCCGGCAGCCACACGCCGGGAATTCCCCCGAACAGCCCAAGCAGCGCACGGAAGCCCTTTATCACCCAAAGAAGCGGCAGCGACATCAGCGGAAATCCCGTGATAAGATACAGCAGCCCCAACGGTATAGCCGCAGTAAACAGCGGCGTCAATACCACACAAGCCGCAACCGCCGCCAGAGAAATACCGCCGAAGCAGGAAATGCTGACAGGTGCCGTGCAGAGCATTGCGCACAAAGAGATCACTGCGGTTTCTTTCAGCTTTGCGAGTATTGCCGACCGCTCAAATCGAAATTTTCTCATGCGGTTCACATAGCGCCCAAGCACCGCCGCACCGAAGGTTCCCAGCACCGACATCAGCAGCGCGGGGTCGGCAGCGGCAAACGGAGTGAATAACGTCAGCGACAAGAACGCTGCGCACAGAGAATTCATGGTTTCCGCACGTCGGCCGAACAGAACGGCGCATTTGCCGAACAGCAGCATTATCCCGGCACGCATGACCGACGGAGAGAAGCCAAAAAGCACCGCCAGAAGCGGAACGGTGATCAGCGCAGTCACCGCCTGTGAGCGTTTGCCTTTTCCGAAAAGCTCCATAAGTATCATCATCACCAGCGTGATGTGCGCTCCGGATACCGCCGTCATGTAGTTCGCTCCGCTGTATGTTATATCCCTGCGAAGCTTCATCGAAAAATCCGAGGTGTTTCCCAGAAGAAGCCCTTTGCACAGCGCAGCTTCATCGCCGCCCAATATGTCCAGACGGCTTGCGGCGGCGCTTCGTATCACGGCTGCCGCTGCGGACAGACCGAAGCCGCCGCTTGTACCGTGCAGCTCCTGCACTCCGCCTTTCAGGACAACGCCGTCCGAAAACGTGAACATGTCATCGTCGGCATGAGCCAGCGTTATCGTCACATCAAGCACATCGCCGGGCTGCGCCGCATAATTCCCGGTCAGGTCTATCACCGCCGGAAATCCGTCAAGTATGCACCATGCTCTGCCGACAGTGTAATTTCCTGCGGTATAGCTCACAGAGATAACATGGCAGGAGGTACGCAGCTCATTGCCGCTCATATCCTTAAGCGGCTGGCAGTAAAGCCGCAGATAAGCCGACATGCTCAAAAGCCCCAGAAGCAGCCCTGCCGCCGCCAGCTTCTGCCTGCGCATAGCAAAGCACGCACAGGTCAATACCGCCGCACCGAGCAGCAGGATAATTCTCAGAGTGTCGCCGCTGAACGCAGCCGCAAGGCAGCCGACGCAGTAGGTCAGTCCCAGCCTTACCGCAGGAAGCCCCGACACCGCAGTGATTTTTCTGTCCATAATACAACGCAAAGGGCGGCAAGGGCACAAACCGTACCTTTCCCGCCCGCTTTTATTTATCGGCCCTTATCAGATGAAACCGGGGAAAGAAACGCCGCCGGTCACCTTTTCCATCTCAGCTGCGCCGTAGTCGTCAACGTCCTTGAGTATCTCGTTTACGCCGCTGATGATGAGATCCTGAAGCATCTCTATATCGCTCGGATCAACCACCTCCGGCTTGAGGGTAACGGACTTCAGCTGCTTGTCGCCTGTCATTACCAGCTCAAGAGCGCCGCCGCCCACCTGCTTTGTGAACTCCTTGACCGCAAGCTCTTCCTGTATCTTTGCGATGTCGTCCTGCATTTTCTGTGCTTTCTTTACCATCTGGTTCATGTTGGGGGTGGAATTCTGATATCCCTGTGGTAATCTTGCTTTCATTCTGGTATTATCCTTTCACTTGATTTGTACATCTATACCGAGCCGCTGTGCCTTTTCGAGCAGCTCTTTCACAGCCGGATTTTCGTCCTTGGCTGCTGTTTGCGTTTCATTTCCGACCACCGTCACTCTGAGCTTTCTGCCCGAAGCCTGTTCCAGCACTTTTTCAAGCTCCTGAGTGCCTTTGGCCGCCATGCCCTGAAGCATGAGGTTTCCCGTGTGTATTTCAAGGACTCCGTCAGCGCTGACGGCGGCGGTGGAGTCGTCCAGCATAGTCGAATAAAGCATATCGCTCACGCTGCCGACAATGCTTCGCCATTCCTCCGGGGACATTTCCGTGAGCTTTTCGTAGCGGGGGACTGCGGCGCTGTCGGTTTTTTCCGCCTCGACGCTTACTGCGGAGGGCTTATGCTCCGTCTTTGCGGTTTTCTTCTCCGATTTCTGCGTAGGTTCGGGTGTTGGCTTAGCTTCTGCTTTCCGCTTTGCGGCGGTTTCCGATATAGGCTCAAATTCCCTGTCGGGGACGAACTCCGTCGGAGGCTCTTCGGGCGGCGGTGCAAAATCGGTATCCGGCGCAGCAGGAGCGCTGTTCAGCTCCGGCATGGGCATATCTTCGGCGGGAGCGGCGTCGGAATTCTGTGCGTTTTGGCTGAGGACTTCATGAAGCTTGTCCCGATTTTTGGCGATATCCGCTGCGGCAGGTTCGCTCACCGCAGCTGCCGAAACGGATTTTGGGGCTGTGTCGGCGGCTGTCGGATTATCCTGTGCGGCAGGTTCGAATATCTTCTGTAATTTCTTTACCGCCGCCGCCTGAACGGGTGACAGCTTTTCATCGGGGAGCGGCGTAAATTCGCTGCCCATCGGCTTGAATTCCGCCGGCTTTGACACGGGCTGCGGCGACTGTACCGCCGTATTCCCGGATAACGCAGCGGTATTCCCGAACGCTGCCGCCGCAGGAGCACCCGTGCATAGCTTCACCATGCACATCTCGGCGACCGTGCGCTGCTGGCGGGTCTTGGGAATATTGTCGGTGCATTCCTGTATAAGCGTAAGGCAGCGGAGTATCTCGTCCAGCGTGAACGCCCCTGCAAGCCTTTCTATTTCGGGGTATTCCGACGGCATGACCGAAAGCAGCCCATATTCGCCGGGAGCGCTCTTGCAAAGCATGAGATTGCGGAAAACCGAGCTGAACTCGTCCATGACCCGTGCGATGTCCTTTCCGCCCTTGTACAGCTCCTCAAGAAGCCTTATGCAGCCGGGAATATCCCGTGCGGCGGTAAGCTCTGCCAGCTGATACATTCTGCGGTTATCCGCAACGCCCGCACATTCGCGCACGGTGTCCTCGGTGACATCGCGGCTGACGGAAATACATCTGTCCAGCAGCGAAAGCGCGTCACGCATACCTCCCTCTGAAATACGGGAGATCATGTCCGCTGCGCCCTGCGTGAGAGCTACCCCCTCGTTGGCGGCAACGCTCAGCAGCCTTGCGGAGCTGTCCGCAATATCTATCCTGCGGAACTCGAACCGCTGACACCGTGAAACGATTGTAGCGGGAACCTTATGCAGCTCGGTGGTGGCAAGAATGAATATAACATGCGCGGGCGGCTCTTCAACGGTCTTTAGGAACGCATTGAACGCTGCCGGGGAGAGCATATGCACCTCGTCCATGATATAAACCCGGTATTTGCAGCTTACGGGCGTATATGCAAGCTGATCCTGAAGCATATGAACGTCCTCGACCTTGTTGTTGCTGGCGGCGTCCATCTCGACCACGTCTGTGGCGGAGCCTTCGGCTATCTCGCGGCAGCTGTCGCATTCAAGGCAGGGATTTCCGTTCACGGGGTGCTTGCAGTTCAGCGCCATTGCGAGAATTTTTGCACATGTGGTTTTTCCCGTGCCGCGGCTTCCCGTGAAAAGATAGGCGTGGGTATTCTGCCCGGTGGCTATCTGGTTTTTCAAGGTGGTGACTATCTGCGGCTGAGATATAACGTCGTCGAAGGTTCTCGGACGATATTTACGATACAGAGCCAGATACATAGCCGCACCACCTTTACAAAAAATATAAATGCCCTCGATTATGGGAACAGGCTTGCTGCGGCACACAGAAGTAACCGCTTAATGCTGCTCGGTTCCCCGCCTGACATGGTTCACAGCACTCTGTTGCACAGGGCCTGCCCCCATAAGCGAGAGCATTTACATTTACTATTATACTCTATCGTGAAGAAAAAATCAAGTAGTTTTCTGAAATTTTGGTGCGGACGCTCTAAAGCTTACAAACCGACAAATCCGCCGTTCGTACGATATTACCTGCATTTACCTCATATTGGGGGAACGCATAAGAAACAAAAATCCCTCCGGCGATACCGGAGGGACTTCCCGTAAACATGTGTTC
>CAYRLM010000049.1:0-13606 GCA_964425035.1 uncultured Ruminococcus sp. | reverse complement strand
GTCCTTTTCGGTCATATCCCACCACGGCTTCATTACGCTCTCGCCGTTCTCGTCCTTGACTGCGCCGGTGCCGTCAAGAGCCGCTGCGCCGGAATTTATCAGGTGGATAAAGCCGTTTGCCGCCTTGCCGTCAGGCGTCCAGCCGGTAACTCTCTTCACGGAATCGGGCGACCAGTATGTGCGAACGTCCGCAAATATTGCGGCACGCCCGGTCAGCATATGCAGGAACATCAGCGTTGTGCCGTTGAGCGTGTCGTTCTCGGTGGCAAACGGGATAGGCTCCTTTGCGCCGTTCCAGTCGAAGGTGGTGTTGAGGATAGCCTCGGTGAAGTCCGCATTGGGCATGAAGTCCGTCCACATTCTCTGTCCCTGGAATCCGCCCAGCACGGCGTTTCTGCCCTTGGCTTCCTCAAGCCAGCCCATTTCCGCAAGCTTCGGGTTGCCCTTGAGTATATCTCGGATAATGCAGGTCATCTTTGCGATAAATTCCCAGTTCTCCTCCTTTTCCTTTGCGGAGAGAACGGGGCGCATATAGGTCATTCCGGGGGTGGGATTGATGTCCACGCCCTCCGGGCATTTTTCCTTTATCCATGCAAGCGCTTTCTTGTATTCAGCTTCGTCGTAAATGCCCAGCTTTTCGCGGCGGATTATTTCCGTCATGTCCACCCATTCGGGGTGAATGCCGAGGTATTCGCGGAAGAACTGCTCGTTGCAGTAAGCTCCCGCAATTCCCATAGCCTGGGAGCCGATGTTGACGTAGCTCTTGTTCTTCATGTCGCCGACCGCAGCGGCGCAGCGTGCGAAGCGCAGTATCTTTTCCTCAACGTCTGACGGGATAACGGTATCGTCTGCGTCCTTTACGTCATGGCCGTAAATGGAGAAGCAGGGCATACCTATCTGCGCATAGGCGGAGTTGGCAGCCGCAAGGAACACCGCACCGGGGCGTTCCGTTCCGTTGAAGCCCCATACAGCCTTGATGGTGTTCGGGTTTTCGTCTATTACCTGTGTGACGTAGCACCAGCAGGGTGTGACGGTAAGCGTTGCAACGATATTTTCCGAGGAGAACTTGTCCGCACATGCGGCGCTCTCTGCGATACCGCCGATAGTGCTGTCCGCAATCACGCACTCCACGGGCTCGCCGCTTGCGTGGCGCACCTTTGATGTGATAAGCTCCGCAGCCGCCTTCGCCATGTTCATGGTCTGAACCTCAAGGCTCTCCCTTATGCCGAACTGACGACCGTCAATGACCGGTCTTATTCCGATTTTAGATAACATAGATATCTTTCCTTTCAGTTAATTTCACCGCAGCACGGTAAAATCGTTTTCATGTCACCGTATACAATTATAACAAATTTTTTTCGGAAATTCAACCCATTTTTCAAAAAAACATAAAAAGTGAGCCTCAAGCCCTCTGCGGATTTCTGCGCAAGGAAAGGGCAGACGCAAAATTCCTCACGTCTGCCCGCAGCTTGTCTATAAAGTCATTTTCCGCAGGAAAATGACTGATTTCAATCCGTTTTTTGCCACGGCTCTGCCGGGGCAAAAAACACTGCTATCCCAGCAAGTGTGCGAACTGTCGGCAAAGCCGACAGTGAGTGCGCGCAGCTGGGATGCTCGGCGGAAAAGCCCCAACGGGGCTTTTTCGACGTTCTAAGGGCAGACGCAAAATTCCTTGCGTCTGCCCGCAATATTTCAAACCGCCGCCTTTTCCTTTATGGGGAGGTAAGTAAACCGCTGTTCCCTTGCCTTTTCTTCCAGTTCGGGAGGAGTTCCCTGACCTGCGTTTGCCACAACGAAAACTCCGCAGAAATTCTCCGCCGCCGCTGCCGCCTGCGAAATAAGCTCCTCGCTCAAGCGGCTTGTTATCAGGAACACCACCGAAGCGCCCGGCAGACCCGAGGCGATAAGCTGCCCGAGCTCCATTGTGCGAATGTGAAGCGGCATTACCGCCGCAAGGTCATAGAAGCGCTCAAAATCCGACATATCTCTTATATCGCTGCGGTATTCTCCCGCAATGTCGCCGAAATCCACCCGAGAAACAACGCCGGATTTCACCGAGGCGAGAGAAATTGCTATTGCCGTTTCTATTATCAGGTCGGCAAGCTTCATCACCGTGCCCGTGTCCGCAGCCTCGGTGTTGTAGTCGCAGAGTATCGCCGCACGGCGCTCCGAGGAACGGTCGTACTGCTTTATCATGATGTCGTCGAGCTTGGCGGTAAGCTTCCAGTGTACAAGCTGCATTATGTCGCCCTGCATATATTCTCTGACGTGGGAGAAATCATCACGCTCTCCCTTGAGCAGCAGGGAGGGCTCGGTGCTTTCCTCGCCGGGCGCCTGTGCGATAAGCTCGCCGAGGTCAAGTCTTCTCGGCAGGAATATCAGCGCCGCTTCGGAGTTTATTGTGCGGCTTATGCGGATTATCCTCAGCGGGTCGAAAAACGCCGCACGGCTTATTTGTGCGGCATATGCCCCTCGATAGCGGTGCATGACCGACACCGGCAGCCTAAAGCTGCCCATGGGCGGCACGGACGTATAAATACGCTTTGCGGCGAACAGCCCCGTGTCACGGTCGGGCAGGCTGCATTGCAGCTCTATCGGCACACAGGGAAATATCGAGCGGCAGCGGACATATATCCACAGGTCGTATACCTCGCCCTTTTGCCGTATGGTTCTCGGCGCAGAGCGCACGCCGTTGTTTTTGGGGAAGCTCTCGGAGAAGCTGACGTCGGTGAGCCTGCTGCATATCAGCACGCAAACCGCCGCCGCCGCCGGATAGCACAGCACGGCTGTCAGCAGCACCGAGGCGATACGGCTCTGATATGCCGCCGAGAATATCAGCAGAGCCGCCGCAAGTGCGGTGTAAATCAGTCTGTTCCTGCTCATGTGCGCCCTCTCAAAGGCTTCTTCTGACAGGCGGAGCAACCGAGGACACTGCGTCCTGAAGCACCGACGTTACGTCCATGCGGCGCAGCTTCATTTCCTGCCGAAGCACTATTCTGTGGCTGAACACGGGTATCATCAGCCTTACGATATCTTCCGGCACGATATAATCTCTGCCGTCGAGATAGGCGTAAGCCCTCGCCGCCTGAAGTATCGCCAGCGAAGCTCTCGGACTTACGCCCAGCTCCACGCCGCCGTGCGCCCTTGTCGCCGCGGAAAGCTCCGCAATGTATCTGCACAGGCTGTCCGCCGCCTGAACCTGCCGCACCTCGTTTATGCAGTATTCCAGCTGCTCTGCGGTCATGACCTGCCGCACCTCGTTCACGGGATTTTCGCCCAGTCTGTCAAGCAGTATCCCGGTTTCCTCCTCGACCGTGGGGTATCCCATGCTTATCCTTATCATGAAGCGGTCCAGCTGGGCTTCGGGCAGGGGGAACGTACCCACATAGCCCTGAGAATTCTGCGTGGCGATAACCATGAACGGCGACGGCAGCGTATGCACCGCTCCGTCTACCGTCACTCGCTTTTCCTCCATAGCCTCCAGCAGCGCCGACTGCGTTTTCGGGGAGGTTCGGTTTATTTCGTCCGCCAGAAGAATATTTGTCATCACCAGTCCGGCACGGTATTCAAAGCGGTTTTCCTCACGGTCGAACATTGTGAAGCCCGTGATGTCCGAAGCCATGACGTCCGGCGTGAACTGCGCACGGCGGAATGAAAGCCCTGTTGCCCGTCCCAGCGCCATGGCAAGGGTGGTCTTTCCCACGCCGGGTACGTCCTCGATAAGCACATGCCCCTGCGCCAGAAGTGCGGTGAGGATAAGCTGCACCGCCTCGTCCTTGCCCTTGATGACCTTTGATATCTCTGCGGCAAGCCTTTTTATAAGCTGGTTGCCATTCATATTTACCTATCTACTCCTTGTCACAAGCTATCTGCGCCTGTTGATTTAATAATTATATCATATTCCTCACAACAATTCAACCACTTTTCGGAAATTGCGTCCGCCGAATAAATCATATATTTTTGCCGATACCCCTGGTCAGTCTTGACATGGGCGTGGTGTAGAAATAATTTTGGCGGAACATTTCCTGCGGCGGCGCTTCGCTGAGAATTTCGCCGTTGAACAGCATTCCGCAGATATCGGCGCAGTCTGCGGCGAATTCGGCGTCGTGGGTGACAAGCAGCACCGCCGTGCCTGCGTCTGCGATATTCCTCAGCATTGCCGAAAAATCCAGACGGGCTGCGGCGTCCGTTCCCTTTGTCGGCTCGTCCAGCAGGAGTATATCGGGCTTTTCCGCCAGAAGCTTCGCAAGCGCCAGCTTCTGCCGTTCTCCGCCCGAAAGGTCGAGAGGACAGCGCTCGGAAAGCTCCGCCAGCCCGAAGCGCTCCAGCAGCTCCGCAGGCGCTTCCTCGCCAACGGTATCCTGCGTGAACAGCATACAGGGATTTTGCGGAAGATAGGCGGCGCACGCTCCACGTCGAAGCCTTATTTTGCCGCCGGAGGGCTTTATTATGCCGTAAATCGCTTTCAGCAGCGTGGATTTTCCGCTGCCGTTTCCGCCGATGACCGCATATATTTCCCACGGATAGAGCCGCAGAGAGGTTCCCTTGAGTACCTCCGGGGAAGTCCCCCCCGGGCCTGCGTACAGCTCCTTTACGGTGACAAGCGGCTCGCCGCTGCGCTCGGCAGGCTTTCCGCCGACGTTTTCCGCATAATGGGCGGAAATATATTCACGGCAAAGGGGATTGTTTCTGCCCTCTCTTACCGACACGGGGGAAGCGCCCCTGCCGCCCGCAAGCCGAAACACCCTCTGCGCTGCGGTGAGCGCCTTTTCCATGGGGTGACCCTCCGGGAGCGTATCGGCGAGCATGGCGGGCGGGCAGTCTGCGGCGATAAAGCCGCCGCTCCCTTCGCTCCTGTCCAGAACAATCACACGGTCGGATATCGGCAGAAGCTCCTCCGCACGGTGCTCCGCAGCTATCACCGTCACGCCGAAGTCACGGTTCAGTCTGCGCACGGCGTCAACGAAATTATGCGCCGCAACCGGGTCAAGCTGCGATGAAGGCTCGTCCAGCAGCAGGATTTCCGGGTGAAGCGCCGCCGCCGAGGCAAGGCAAAGAAGCTGCTTCTCGCCGCCCGACAGCGTATCGGTATCACGCTCGAAAAGTCTTTCCAGACCGAAATAGCCCGCCATTTCGCCCACACGTCGGCGTATTTCGCCCTGCGGCATTCCCACGCTTTCGCAGGAGAACGCCAGCTCGTGCCATACCTTGTCGGTGACGGTCTGAGCCTCCGGGTCTTGCATTACAAATGCCATGGCTGCGGCGGTATTTGCGTCGGGCTTGGCGTTAAGCTCCCTGCCGCGGAACAGTATTTTTCCGGATAATTTTCCGTTCGGCCGCAGACCGGGCTTTATCAGGCGCAGCAGCGTGCTTTTTCCGCAGCCGGAAAGTCCGCACAGCGTGATAAATTCCCCCTGCCCGACGGTAAGGTCAATGCCGTGAAGCGCTTCGTTTCCTGCGGGATAGGAGAAGCAAAGACCGGATATTTCTATCTGCGGTGTATTGTCGGTGGTATTTGTTGTCACGTCAGACGCTCCTTAACGTATTATGTTCGGTCGCAGACTGCCGCTGCGCTCGGCAGCAGACACAGCGCCATAAAATCGCAGTACAGCAGTATATCCGGCAGGTCAGCGGGTATTTCCGACAGCGACGGATAAAACAGGAAGTTTCCTGCGCCGCAGGCTGTCAGCACGATTGCCGCTGCGGTCGGAAGTGCGACGGCGGCAAGCGCTGCGGCAGTGCCTGCGGTGAAGCGGTACAGCGAGAAGCTTGTGCGGCGGGCGGTGCCGTAGCCCCTCGCACGCATGGAAACGGCGGTATCCATCGCCTGTTCCGCAGAATACCCGACAGAAGCGGAGAATGCCCCGAGATATTCTCGGACGGTGGTGCAGCGGTTCACGGCGATGAATTCCCCGGTGCGGCGGACGAATATCGGTACAAATCTGACGGAGCAGGAAATCACCAGCCCTGCCGACGGGAGCAGCCGCCCGAACAGCCAGATATATTTATCGCTTGTGACGAACCGCACGGCGTTATTACCCCAAAGGCAGACCGCCGCCAGCATTACGCCCGCATAAGCGCCGTAGGTCAGCGCCTCCAGCGTGAAAGCGGTATCGCCGACAAAGAACAGCGCGGTTGAGCCGTTATGGACGAACAGAAAATTCGCCGCCGCAGCAATACCTGCTATCGCCGCCGCCCAGCCCGTTTTGCGGAGTCTGCCCGAAAGCGCCGCCGTGAGCAGCGCCCCGACGAGGGATTCCAGCACGATAACGGGGCTTGCCGCGAACGCAGTCAGCCCCAGTATTGCCGACAGATATGCGAAGCACACGGCAGGGTGCGTTCTTTCAAGCCTTCTCAAAGCGTTCCCTCTCGGTAAAGCCAACGGATAAGCCCTTTGCAGCCCTCGCATATATCGAGGTATGCGGCTTCGAAATCGCCCGTGTACCACGGGTCGGCTATATCTCCGGGGCGGTCGGTGAACTCAAGCAGGCGGTGTATTTTCGGGGAATATTTCTCTCCGGCTATCCGCATCATATTGCGGATATTGGCGCTGTCCATGCCGATGAGCAGGTCGTATTCCTCGGCATCGCTGCGGGTCATCTGCCTTGCACGCTTTGCGGAGCAGTCAATGCCGAGCCGCCGCAGCACCGCCGCCGTTCCGTAATGCACGGGGTTTCCTATCTCCTCCGTCGAGGTGGCTGCGGATTGTGCGGTGATATTTTCCGTGCCGTTTTTTTTCAGCATGTCGGTGAATATGAATTCCGCCATGGGCGAACGGCAGATGTTGCCGTGGCAGCAAAAAAGCACTCTAAAAATAATAAAAACCCCTTTCGTTATGCGAAATTATGCCGAGTTATGCGACAATATGCGAACCAAATCTTTCTTGCTAAAATCAATACAATAATTATACAATCGGCATATCTTGGCATAAGTTTGCATAATGTGCCCACAAATCGTAGTAAAAAAGTAGTAAAAACAAAGGCATTTACTACGAATAGTTTACAATTGTAATAATAGGCACATTTCATATTTGTATTTTTATTATACCATATACTATTAAAGAATGCAACTATTCAGTATTGAGATAATTGTGCAAATCCAAAAAATTATCTATATAATATAGATTATAGGTAAAATCACAACAATGGAAGGATATGAGTGTATATAATAGGCTGAATCATTTTAAATAACACAAACAATACAAAAATATTTTATAAAAAGATATTGACTTTTAAATTCTGATATGATATAATAAAAATAACAGAACCCGCCACGCTTAGTCTTGTCGTATGACATGAATGCGCAACCCGGCGGGACTTTCACTTTTATGAGGTAAAAAATGTACCAATATCCAAAAACAATTTTATCAACACAAGCATTAATTCAAAAACTTATTAATGCAGGAATGATTATTAATTCGCAAAATGAAGCCGAAGTTGCAATAGACACTATTGGATACTATAGATTAAAAGGATATTTCTTCAATCTTTTCGACAAATCCACACAACAGTATATTAGCGGTACCGATTTTTCTAAAATACTTAAATTGTATTATTTTGACACTGAATTATCTCATCTACTTTTCGGATTCATATCTCAAATTGAGGTAGCCCTTAGAGCAAGATTAGTGAATGCATTATTGACATATAACGATGCCTTGATTTTAAACGATCCTTCAGTTTTCGATGACAAAAAATCATACTGGAAAAACCAAGGAACAATAGCTTCTGAAATTACACGTTCATATGATGTATTTATTACACACAATTACAAAAATCATGATGGTGCAGTACCACTATGGGCAGCTGTAGAGATCATGTCATTTGGAACACTATCTAAAGTCATTAAAACACTAAAGACAGGTGCAGGAAGCGCATTTTCTATTTTGGTTCAGCATTATCAATATAAAAGTGCAAAAGGCAAGGTAGTCACGCCATCTAAGGATGCGTTTACATCATGGATACAATCAGTTTCTATTTTGCGCAATATTTGTGCACATAATAGTAGAATATACAATCGCACTATCTCTACCAGACCAGAATTGATTGCCACTGATATTATCAATCCTACCCCACAATTTAATGGTCTATACCAAATCACGCTCGCAATGAAGTATCTTCGTCCTTCAGATGATGCATGGAATACTTTTGTCGCAAACTTCAGCGGTTTATTAAAAAAATACACTGGGATTATTTCATTACAAGCAATAAATTTTCCAAACGATTGGGGATGTCATTTTTTACTTTAGCAGTATTTTTCAGCAAATAAGAGAATATAATATTAGAGATAGAACCAATCAAGCCTCTCAAAGAAGCTCAAACCGATTGGACTTTCAAAAAGGGGGGCGAGTCAATCGTCCCCTTTTATACTAGAATCATTTTTGCTACTGTCCATAGAGAAGTGTTTGTCTGCCACGGCTTAATGTATGACATCTGCCGTTTTTTCGCACATTATATCGAACAGTAAAAGCCTTGATTTGCCACGATTTGCGAACTTTTATCACGTACTTTGAACCCCATCCCACGAAATTTTCACACATTCATTTTATAAATCGTAGTAGAAAAGTAGTAAAGGCAGTTTGATATGACACAATTTGCTACATTTTGCAACGATAATCAAACATATGTCAAGTGGCAGGTCAGAGTGCCGTGGCAGACAAATAATATCCTGTACATTGGTTTAATTCTACTTATTTTGCAGTGTTATGCCGTATTTTGCTGAGTTTTTGAGTTGCACCAAACTGTGCGAAATTACTACGATTTTCGCATAATTCCGCATATCTCGGCATAATGTAGCCGTCAATCGTAGTAAAAGAGTAGTAGAAATGGGGTGGGATTACTACTCGCAGATTTGCCTTGGCATTGGTTCATTATTATGAACATCATTATGTAGCAAATGCTCGACAAACTGAAATTGAAACATCTTCTATTTACACAAAACGTGAAACGTTCTACTTTAGGGAATAAATTCAAGTTGTCCGTTAGGATAGTATGCATTTCGATTTGTCCATATCATTCCAAGAAAGTCAAGCTTTACAACTTCGCTAGAAACATCCTCATCAATAAATTTCACGCAAGCACATTGAGTATAATCTTTTCCGCACTTGTTACATCTTTCTTCATTTATTTTGAAGAATGGTGCACAAATAATATTATGTTGTAATAATTCATCCCCTTCTTCTTTAGTAATATTAAAGTGTGCATGTACACACCCATCTTCTATCCACATTTTTCTAATTTTATCTGGGTGAACGATAAGGCGTTTAAAGCACACCACATCACCATGAATCAAGTGAAATTTATCAGGACAATCTTCTCCTACTTTAAACTTATTATTTTCTTGATATATGGTCTCAATCCATTCCTCAAACACCATGTCAGATAATTTAGGAGTGGCATCAAACAGTTTAACAAAATCATTCACATGACCTGCAAAAGATATATGCCCCGATTCATCTGCTAAATTAACCATAAGGCCAAACGATATCAACCTATCATCTTGTTTTCTTGCCCATGCCTGACATAGTTCTTTTATTGCTGCGACTACAATGTCCGCTACATGTAAATTATTACAACAAAATGTAGGGAAATTGAATATCATATCGTTAAAGTCAATCAAGGAAGTCATAGGCATCCGCAAACTAAGTCCTTTACGTTTTAAGTATTTCAAAAGCGTAACTGTATCTGCATCAAGTATCTTAATTTTTTCCCCACTTCGAACAATAAGAGAATCTTTGTTATATATTCCAATGTCTCTGCCTTCAGTTATTTCAAACTTATTAGTGTATCTAAAATAGATTCGAGCACCGTCTCCTTCGGTTAATTCAATATGCGAAAAATTATTCGGTCTTTTAACTACAGAGTTATGTTCATCGTTTTCTTTTTTTATTTGCTCATATTTTTCATCAACACCGCCAAAATACTCGCCTATCAATGCATTCTCCCTATAAAATGAGCTGATAAGTTCTTTCCACATAGTTGTAGAAAAATCGTTATCTATTCTCCAAAGCTTTATATATTTTGAATTTTTTCCATACTTACTTATATCTGTTTTAGAATCAATTCTTTCAAGAATTTGTTCATCATTATATATCCTAATTGCACCATCAAGGTGAGTGGGTAATCCTGTATCCGGATTTATCATACTATGAACATATCTACATCCCCATAACATAGTTTGTCCATCATCAAAAGAAACATTTTCTCTATCACATAGCTCTTCACATTCAAATGTCCGTTTACCATCTTGAATATGCCAATAAAACTGTGTGCTTAATAAATTTGAAAAAATATTATCATAATGTTCGTTATCATGACAAGTAACACCTTCTGGAATACAAGACAAATCATCATTAAAGTGTGGACCTCGAATATACTGACACTCTATTTCTAGATTCTCTGTTCCAAAAAGTCCAATCATATCCATGTCCAATGCAAGTTGTAGTTCAACTGCTGAAACATCACGCATTCTTTCAAACGAATTAAAAAATTCTTCGTTTGTAGTATTCAGTATAGATAAACTTCTACGGAAAAACTGGTGTGCAAAGAGTAAATACCCATCTTTATGATAAACACCCGGCACAAGAAATCCCTTTTCTCCATTCTTGTTTTTCGAATAAACAGGTTCCAAATTCCGCAAATTTACAAGTCCATCTTTTATTGTTTCTGAGAATTCAGGAAAAAGGCGATATACAATACCCTTGTCCTTAAGTGCCACCGCTTGACCAATTGGTGCAACTTGGAATTTATTGGAAAGCACATCACCCAATCTTTTTACTAGGGTATCAAGTTCTTTCTTATGCTCTTCGCAAAATACCTTGTAGTCATAGGCATTTATCATTTTACGCATTTTTTCATGCTCTTCTTTGGTTTCCATTAGCGCTGACTCATTTGTTACATATGCTTTTCCCGGCTCCATATATATACCAGTTAGCATGGTATACCCAATCGGCTTTGTTCTATCGTGTCCCAAATTCATCGGAATAACAGTATTCCACGAGTCATGGTATGCTTTGATAATCGTACTTAATGGCATTATGTGATTTTTTCTATCTACTCCATCTGTTATTGCAACACCTTGATAAATTTCCATTAATACACCTTCTTTTTATCATGTAAAATCCCAAACATGTCAAATCAAAAAATTCTGATTAGTCGCTCTGTCGATATTTTAATTATACCACAAATTCCCGCTCTTGCATAGTACCTAAAAACAAAAAACGCTCCGAAACCGAAGCGTTTGGTATATTATTAAACATTGACACTTTATGCCAACCCCGTCCGAGTGTCTGTAATCGCCTTCCTTGCCTGTTCCAGTTCCTCCATTCTCCGCAGCTCGTCCTGTGCGTCCTCAAGCCACAAATGCGTGTAAGTGTTCATCGTAACCCCGATTTCGCTGTGCCCCATAAGGTACTGCAGCGTCTTGGGGGTCATTCCCGACTTCGCCATGTTGCTGCAGTAGGTGTGTCGGCAGACGTGCGGTGTTATGTTCGGCAGCTGAAGGCGGTAAATATCGTTGTACCGCTTAACCATATTGTTGAACCTATGTTCCCAGTGCATTGCAACCAGCGGATAGCCGTTTTTGTCAATAAAGAGGAATCCCGTTTGACCGTCAACAATGCGTTCGCACTTCGGCTTTCCTCTGTCCTCAATAATTGCCTGAAACTGAATTGCCACATCATCAGTCATGGGAATTTTCCTCGTGCCTGCGTTGGTTTTAGTAGGCTCGATAATGTATTTCATATCCGATGTCCGCTGAAGCTGGTGGTCGATGTTGATGATTTTATTCTCGAAATCAATGTCTTTCAGCGTAAGTCCGCAGAACTCGGAAATTCTCATTCCCGTATGGAACAGAATGTACACCGTTTCGTAATACTTGCAGTACACATTATCATCACGAACGAATTTTAAGAACTTCCGCATTTCTTCCCGTGTAATAGCCTGCCGTGTAACGCTGTCATTTACAACCACCGTAGCAAGCTCAAAGGCAAAAGGATTTTTAACTAGAATATCATCGTCAACCGCCATTTGGAAAGCGGGACGAAGAACACCACGAACCGATTTTATAGTGCTGTGGTCCTTTCCGTCTTGCTGCAGTTTTACCAAAAACAATTTAGCGTCCGATGTCTTGACGGTTGAGATTTTCTTTCCGCTGAACGACTCCTTTTTCAGAAGATTTCGGATAAAATTGTAGTTTGTGAGCGTGTTCGGTCTTACTCCCGTTTTGGTTGAAAGGTAACGTTCCACAAGTTCGATAACCGTGATATTCTTGCCCATAAGGTCGAGTTGCGAATCCAAATCGTAGCCTATCTGCTTTTCAAGCTCACGCAGCGAAAGGCAAGGTTTCTTTCCTGCAGGTAATCCGTCGGTAGGTTCAAGCCGCCAACTGTACACAAAATGCGGTACGCCGTTTATGTGGTACTTGAACTGATATTTTCCGTCAGAGCGGATTGATTCGCCCCGCCGAAGAATCCTCCGCTTTGAATCACGTCTTTGTGCGTTTCCTGCCATTTTTCAGTTCCTCCTTTATGTGTTTGTTCATATTCAAGAAATGTTCAAACTTCTCACGAAGTATCAGCTTGCGTGAATTGTAGTAAACCATAAACGCATCGCATTTACCTGACGCAAGCACTCTATCGTTTCCGAAGGATTGAGAATGTCCTTTTCGCAGAGCAGCAGTGACTTTTTCAGGTTACTCGTCCTCCACTCCGTCCGGTTTTCGGACAGGCTGGGTTAAGTTAGGTACAATTTCATAATTCCTAATGCAAATCCGAAATAATGCCTGTCGCTGTTGCTATATGGATAATATTGAGAAATATATAACGGCAGACTTACACCATCGGTTTTGATGAGATTAGCATAAGAGTACATATAGCTTGAACTATATGTCGGAGCGGAAATTCTCATTCTGTACGAACCATAATTACCGCCGCTCATGATTATTTCTAAGGCTAACATGGAATAAGTGATATTGTAGCTGTCTTAAATCAGCAATGGCGTGTTTGTTTTTTCATCTACATAAAATCCCCAGAAGCTCGCAGCGGTCATATTTGAAAGCGTACTATTACCCACATATTGAAAAGTCTTTCCGTTTGATTTTCCGTCTTTTGCGAATATTATGAATTGCCCAAAGTTGTTTGTTGAAGTGACTTCCGAACCGTTGATTAGCGGATATTTAGTCATGGCAAAATATTTGTCGTCCCATTCAAAAGCACCAAGGGCATTACTGTATTCACTGTTTACAGTTGCGCCATAAAACCATCTGTATTAGGCGATACTCCATAAAGAAGTATCCTAACAAACCCAAAGACAAGCAAGCAGGCTATGAAAAGTGGAACAGTCAAAAAAATTACTGTTCCTCTTTATTGTTGATGTTATTCAAATCAAGAAAGCAAATCTTAAATCTGATAAATTTTTTTCAAAAATGTAAGTTTGTCAATGATATTGTACACGAAAGGCAGAAAGAAATTTGAGAGGAGATGTAGCACTACAATTTATGCGGATTTGTAAATTATATGTGTAGGTTTGTCAATGATATTGTACACGAAAGGCAGAAAGAAATTCGATAGGAGAAAGGAAGTTGAGCGGGCGCATAGGGCGGTTATTAG
>CAYRLM010000048.1:0-13695 GCA_964425035.1 uncultured Ruminococcus sp. | reverse complement strand
GCAAAAAACGGATTTCAAATGCCTGCTTCGCAGGCAAAATGAAGTTTTTCGACAAACTGACGGGAGGGGTAGATCCCTCCCGTCGGTTTGTTCCGCCGCACCGTAAGGCAATGTTTTTTATGCTTTTTTACTCGTAAATTAAAATCGGTGACGTGAATTTACAAATAATTTACAATTCGTTGCACATATTGCATAAATAGTCAAGGCTAAAAATAGCTAAAAACATGAATTATCCACAAAACTATTGAAAAAAATTAGATAATGTGTTACAATAATCACAAGGAACAATAGGCTCATGTTGGGTTTTTTGTTCATTTTCACGTCCCGGGTAGGGGCGGTATATGAAATTCTTGACGGGAGGTCTTTCAATATGGCTATCATCGTTCCGGAAAAATACACTGTTCCGTTGTATCTTTTCCATCAGGGCGAGAATTCTCATGCATATGATTTCTTCGGCTCTCACAGCGAGATACAAAACGGGAAGTCGGGCGCAGTTTTCCGAGTGTGGGCGCCGAATGCCCGGAGCGTTAGCGTTGTCGGCGATTTCGACCATTGGGACAGGGGCTGCCACCCGATGAACAAGGTCAGCGACGGCGGCATTTGGGAACTCTTCATTCCGGGAATAAAGGGGTTCGACAACTACAAATACAGCATAGAGAGCAATGACGGCCTGATAAAGCTAAAGGCCGATCCCTACGGCTATCATATGGAGCTTCGCCCGAATACTGCGACAAAGTTCTACGATTTGGACGGCTTCAAATGGACAGATGACAAATATCTTGAAGAGCTGCACTCCAAGAATATTTACGACAGCGCTGCGAATATCTATGAGGTAAACGCCGGATCATGGCGCATGGACGGTGAAAACTACCTCAGCTACCGCCAGCTTGCAAAGGAACTTATCCCCTACGTCAAGAAAATGGGCTACACCCACATCGAGCTTATGCCGATAGGCGAGTTTCCGTACGACGGAAGCTGGGGCTATCAGCAGATAGGATATTTTGCACCCACGTCGCGATTCGGCACGCCGCACGATTTCATGGAGTTCGTGGACAAGTGCCACGCCGCCGGGATAGGCGTTATCATAGACTGGGTTCCGGCGCATTTCCCCAAGGATGCCGCAGGGCTGTATGAATTTGACGGAACGAGCTGCTACGAATACTCCGACCCCCTGAAGCGCGAACACAAGAACTGGGGTACTCATATATTTGACTGGGGAAAGCCCGAGGTGCAGAGCTTCCTTATTTCAAATGCGAACTACTGGATAGATAAATACCATATTGACGGACTGCGTGTAGACGCCGTCGCTTCCATGCTTTACCTCGATTATGACAGGCAGAACGGCGAGTGGCGTCCGAACGCCTACGGCGGACATGAGAACCTTGAAGCCGTGGCGTTCCTGCAAAAGCTGAATGCGGCGCTGTTCCGCGAGCATAAGAACATAATGATGATCGCGGAGGAATCCACCGCATGGCCTATGGTCACAAAGCCGGCGGATATCGGGGGACTGGGCTTCAACTTCAAGTGGAACATGGGCTGGATGAACGATATGCTCCGTTATATGTCCATGGATCCGCTTTCACGTCCGTACAACCACAATCTGGTTACCTTCTCGTTCTACTATGCGTTCTCCGAGAACTTCATACTCCCGATATCGCATGACGAGGTGGTTTACGGCAAATGCTCCATGCTGGACAAGATGGGAGGCCCGAGGGAGTTCCGCTTCAACTCAATGCGGACGTTCCTTGGCTATATGACCGCTCACCCCGGCAAGAAGCTGATGTTCATGGGGCAGGAATTTGCCCAGTACAAGGAGTGGAACTTCCAGACCCAGCTTGACTGGGAGGTGCTTGAATTTGAGCCGCACAGAAAGCTCCATGATTATGTGAAGGATCTCAACCGTTTCTATAAGGACAACGCTCCGCTGTGGGAGTGCGACACCAGCTGGGAGGGCTTCCACTGGATATCCAGCGAGGACAACGCGAACTCCGTAATTGCTTTCCGCCGTATCGCACGCAGCAAGGAGGAGCTGATATGCGTATGCAATTTCCAGCCGGTAAGGCACGAAATATACGAAATCGGCGTTCCTTATTATGCGGACTATGAAGAGGTGTTCAGCTCCGACGACGTAAAGTACGGCGGAACGGGCGTCAGAAACGGCACAGTCACCGCAAAGGAAGAGCCTATGCACGGCGAGCAGTACAGGATAAGCATTGACCTGCCGCCTATGGCAGCGCTGTTCTTCAAGATAAAGAACAAGCGCACGCCGCCGAGCAGGCTTCCGGAAATCGCTGAGGAGATCCCGGAAAAGCAGCCCGAAGCTGCCGCAGAAGCACCGTCGGAATCTGTCAACCGGGGCGCAACGGGAAAGCAGAAGTCCGCAGCCCCCGCAAACGGCTCAGACAAAGCCAACACCGCCGACGAAGGCGATAAATATAATAAAATCACGGCTCATAAGGTCGGGACAGGAGGAAATATATGAATCACATTAAAAAAGAGTGCGTGGCAATGCTGCTTGCCGGCGGACAAGGAAGCCGGTTATACGCACTGACACAGGAGATGGCGAAGCCCGCAGTCCCCTACGGAGGCAAATACAGGATAATCGACTTCCCGTTGTCGAACTGCGTTAATTCGGGCATCGACACCGTGGGCGTACTCACGCAGTATCAGCCGCTGGTACTCAACGAATACATAGGCAACGGTCAGCCGTGGGGTCTTGACCGCGCGCACGGCGGCGTACATGTGCTGCCGCCCTATGAAACAGCGGCAGGAAAGGCATGGTATTCCGGCACCGCCAACGCTATCTACCAGAATATCGGCTTCGTTGACCGCTACGATCCGGAGTATGTCGTTATCCTGTCCGGCGACCACATCTACAAGATGGACTACTCCAAGATGGTGGACTTCCACAAGGAGAAGAATGCCGACGCAACCATTGCGGTTCTGGAGGTTCCGTGGGAGGAAGCTCCCCGCTTCGGTATCATGAGCGCAAATCCCGACGGAACTATCTACGAGTTTGCGGAGAAACCCAAGGAGCCAAAATCCAACCTTGCTTCAATGGGTATCTATGTGTTCACATGGAAAAAGCTCCGCCAGTATCTCATCGAGAACGAGAACGATGAGGGCGCTACAAAGGACTTCGGCAAGAACATTATTCCGGCAATGCTGGAGAACAAGGAAAATATGGTGGCATACCACTTTGACGGCTACTGGAAGGACGTCGGAACTATCGACTCTCTGTGGGAAGCAAACATGGACGTGCTTGACCCCAAGGTTCCGCTCGACCTGCTGGATGACAGCTGGAAGATCTACTCCAGAAACCCGGTAATGCCTCCGCATTATGCGGGCGCTTCCAGCCAGATACAGAACTCCATGGTGGCTGAGGGCTGCGAAATCTACGGTATGGTGGATTTTGCGGTGCTGTTTGCGGGAGTTGTGATAGAAGAGGGCGCAATCGTCCGTGACAGTATCATCATGCCAAACACCGTCATCAAAAAGGGAGCAGTGATCGAATACTCCATTGTTGGTGAAAACTGCGTCATAGGCGAGGGTGCGCATATCGGTGAACGTCCTGAGCTTATCGAGGACAAGTCCCAGTGGGGCGTTGCAGTCATCGGTCATAACGTGAATGTTTCCGACAAGGCTGTTGCACCGCCCAAGGCTATGATCTCCAAAGATATTTAAGGATAAGAAAGGATGTTTTTGATATGGCAAGTATGGGCAATGTTTTAGGACTTATTTTTGCTAATATTCATGAAGAGAACCTCCCGGAGCTTACAAAGGCAAGAGCGCTGGCAAGCGTTCCCTTCGGCGCAAGATACCGTTTGGTGGATTTTCCGCTTTCCTGCATGGTTAATTCCGGGATTACGCAGGTGGGCATAATCACACAGGCTAAGTATTACTCCATGATGGATCACCTCGGAATGGGCAGCGAGTGGGATCTCGCAAGAAAGACCGGCGGTCTGCATATTCTCCCTCCCTACGGAAGCGGCGGCAACGGCGTATACAGAGGACGTCTTGAAGCGCTGGCGGGCGCAGCAGAATTTATTCACGAATCCGGCGCAGAGTATGTTATCATGTCCGACAGCAATGTTGTCGCAAACATTGATTTCAAGCCGATAATCGAGTTCCACGAGAAGAGGGGCGCAGATATCACCTGCGTTTACGGCACGGGAGTTTACGACGCAGAGAGAACTTCAAAGTTCACCGTGCTGGGCGTTGACGACAACGACGTGGTATTTGACGTTCTGTCAAGACCCTCCATCAGCGGCGAGGTAAAGCCTGCCCTGAATATTTATGTGACCACTCGTGCGTTCCTCGAAAATATAATCCGCGAGAGCGAATGCCGCAGCCTTTACAGCTTTGAAACGGATATACTCCAGCATAAGCTGCACGATTACAAGGTACTGGGCTACAAGTACGACGGCTATTTTGAGATAATCGACGGCATGAAGGCTTACTACAAGGCTAACAACGACATGATGAACCGTGATATCTGCCATCAGGTATTCTCCTTGAACAAGCCTATCTATACAAAGGTAAGAGATGTTGCTCCCGCAAAGTACGGCATCGACGCCAATGTAAAAAGCTCGCTCATAGCCGACGGCTGCATTATCGAAGGCACTGTGGAGAACTCCGTGCTGTTCAGAGGCGTAGTCGTAGGCAAGGGAGCTGTGGTAAAGAACAGCATTATTATGCAGGGTACGGTCATTGAGGAGAAAGCTGCGTTCATCAACGGCATAGCCGACAAGGACGTAACGCTCACCAAGAACCGCACCATTACAGGCTCCGCAGATTATCCCGTATTCATCACCAAGGGCGCTACCGTTTAATACTATAACAAAATGGCGCACGGCAGGACTGTGCGCCGTTTTGCTGTTTTTGTTCGGTAAATCCGACGCATTTTCGATTAAGCGCCGCATGTGCAAAATAGCTATAACAAACTGGATATATTTGTGAATTATCGCTATTGAAAATAATGGGCATTTAGGTATAAAATATACTTAATATTTTTAGGGCAGCACCGCATAACCGCACGGCAATAATCATGCGCTGCCGCCTTGGCTGAACACACGCCGATACACGAATACACAAACACACGAACGAGGTGGATAACATGGATATCCTGAAAGAGATAATCGCAGCCGACAAGGCTGCCGCAGCACGCATTGAGGCACTTCGCAACGAACAGAATGCCTCTCTTTCCGAAAACGGAAAGGCAGCCGCCCTCGCCAACGAGCAGCTTGTGAGCGCCGCACGTCAGGAGCTGGAGCAGTTTCGCAGCGCACAGCAGACGGCTCTCGATGAAAAGCAGAACAACTTCGGCGCAGAGGCAGACGCCGGGAAAAAGCGCCTTGATGATATCTTCGCCGCTCATCGTGAGGAATGGATATCCGACATTGTTGAAAAGGTAACGGGTGTGTGACATGTCATTCTCGCAGAATTCGGTCATTGCACGTTCACGGTCGGTATACGGCAAGTCGCTCACCGCTGAGGAACTGTCAAAGCTGTGCGGAAAGCGCTCCGTCGCAGAAGCGGCGGAATTTCTCCGCAATACGCCGAGATATCATGACGCATTGGCGGATATCGAGCCGTCAACCATTCACCGCGGACAGCTGGAGGCGCTGCTGGACAGGGCGGTGTTTGATATCTTCGACAGCTTCCGCAGGTTTGACCTTACGGAAAGCAGCTGGTTCTTCAGGTCGATAATCGCACGGCTGGAAACGGAGCAGGTGCTTATCGCCGTTCAGTGCGTTGCCGACGGTTCGACGGACAGCTATATATCGGCGCTGCCGGCGTTCCTCATCGAAAAATCAAAGCTGAAGCTGCTGGAGCTTGGCAGAGCGCAAAGCTTCACGGATATCGGCAGAGTACTTGCGGGTACGCACTACGGAGATATTCTGTCACCGATACTCATAGAAGCTCAGGCTGCCGGAGGTATTAATATACGCGAATGTGAACGCAGACTTTACACGGACTACTACCTCTCCTGCATGAAGCAGCTCGAAAAGAACTGCAAGGGCTCGGCGAAAACAGAACTGAAGCGTGTTTTCCTGCGCAGCATCGACATGAAAAACGTCGTGACCTGCTGCCGTATGAAAGCGTTCGGTGCTACGCCGCAGACAGCGTCGGAGCAGATGATACCGTTCAAATACCGTCTGGGCAGTGAAGCGGTGGAGCAGCTCATGAAGCAGCCCGACATCGACAGCATAGCGCATCAGCTGGCGGCGCTCGGCTTCCGCACCGACGGCACGGCGGAATTTGCGGCGGTGGAGCAGCTGACCGAGCGTATCAGCCTTGAATATTTCCGCAGAACGATGCGGCTGTCCCGCAACTCGTCAACGGTTTATTACTGCCTGACAGAGTGTCTGGAAAACGAACTTCACAACGTTAAAACCATTATCGAGGGAATACGCTACGGCGTTCCCGGCAAAGAGATAATGGAAATGCTTGTAATATAGAAAGGCGGTGGAATAAGTGGGGATAGAAAAAATGTCGCAGATATCCGTCGAGGGCGGCAGCGAGCAGATAGACAGCGCACTGTTTATCTGCTGCGAAAGCAGAAGCTTTCAGATGACCGAAATACCCGACAGGGCTTCGGGCGGCACGGAACAGAACCCGTGGGCGGCAGTGTACGAAAATCTCCGCAGCACGGCGGCTGCGCTGGATATTACCCCGGAATTCCGCAAATATGACGGCGTATCCCAGAAAACCCCGGAGGAATTTTCAAAGCGCATAGAGGAAATATGCTCCGACGTGGAGAATATCCGCAGAGAGCATGAGGAAATGGCGGCTTCCATCACGGAACTCCGCCAGACCGAAGCATTCGTAAAACATCTGATAGGGCTGGACGTCAGCTTCAAGGAGCTGTTCGAGATGAAATACGTCAAGCTGAGGATAGGTCGGCTGCCGGCTGAGAATTTGCAGAAGCTGGATTATTATGCGAACCGCTGCATACATTTCCTCCCATTTGACCAAAAGCCCGATTGGGTGTGGGGAATTTATCTCACCCCGTCGGATACCGCAGAATTTGCCGACTCGCTGATGAAATCTCTGTTCTTTGAGCGTATACGGCTGCCGGATTACCTCGAACAGGACGCTAAAACCACGGACGATATGCTTGTCCACGCCATCGACGACGAGGAGGAGCTTGACCGACAGCTCGAGAAGCAGCTTTCGGAATACCGCAGCGCCCACTGCGATGAAATACTTGCGTTGCTGAGCGCCCTCAAGGTTCGCACGGACTGCTATGAACTGCGCAAAAAGGCGCTGATATCCGGCGGCAGGTTCTCTTTTTCGGGCTACTGTCCCTCACGGCTGACAAAGCAGCTTTTGGAGGCTCTCGGAAAACTGGACGGAGTGCAGGTGGTTATAGTCCCGGTGAGCAAAAAGAACCCTCCGGGGGACGTTCCCGTAAAGCTGCGTAACAATGCCGTTTTCCGACCGTTCGAGATGTTTGTGAAGATGTACGGGCTGCCGTCCTACGACAGCTTCGACCCCACGCCGTACGTTGCCGTGACCTACTGCCTGATGTTCGGAATAATGTTCGGCGATGTGGGTCAGGGGCTTGTGATATCGCTGCTGGGGCTTATCCTCAGCAAATTCACCAAAAACGGACTTGCTCCGATTATGACCCGTATAGGGCTTTTCTCCGCCGTATTCGGCGTGCTGTACGGTTCGGTGTTCGGCATAGAAACGCTGATAACGCCGTTCTTCCACCGTGAGAACGTATGGCGCTTCCTCGGCTACACAAAGCAGCCGGAAAGCATATTCCAAGCGGCTACCACGCTGCTTATCGCCGCGCTGATGATAGGTATCGTGCTGATAGTGCTGTCAATGCTGTTCAACACTATCCTGAACTTCCGCCGCAGAAAATACGGCGAGGCGCTGTTCTCGGTGAACGGCGTGGCAGGACTGGTGTTCTATATCTCACTTGTGGCTGCCGCCGCCGGAACGTTCATGTTCGGCGCCGATATGTTCAGCCCCGCATATGTTATATGCCTGCTGGTTATTCCGCTCGCAGTTATTTTCTTCAAGCACCCTCTGTCCGCTCTCATTTCCGGCGTTAAGCCTGCCGAAAAGGTATCCGTCGGTAACTTTATCATAGAGAACTTCATCGAGCTGTTCGAGGCGGCGCTGAGCTTCCTGTCGAACACCATGTCCTACCTGCGTATCGGCGGCTTCGTACTGAGCCACGCAGGAATGATGCTGGTAGTGGCGCAGCTTGCCGGAACAAACACCCCAGGCGCCGAGGTCACGGCAGGCACGGTGATAATATACATCATCGGCAACCTTGTCGTCATGGGCATAGAGGGACTTCTGGTCGGCATTCAGGTGCTTCGTCTGGAGTTCTATGAGATATTCAATCGCTTCTATGACGGCAGCGGAAAGGACTTCCGCCCCGTAGAAATAAGCTTCGGCTCTGAAAAATAATTCTGGAGGATAATTCAATGGAATACATCATGCTTTTCGCACTTCCCCTCATCATTGTCGGAGCTATCATGCTCCCGCTGTTCATCAGCCTCAAGCGCACAAAGGAGCATAAGCCCGTCAACCGCAAACGTGCGGTCATCACAAATGCAGCTTCGTTCATCGGCGTTATGGTGCTTATGACCGTGCTGCCTCTCACCGGGGCTTTTGCGGAAACCGCTTCCGCAGCGGCTGAAACCGCCGCAGAATCGGCCGACGGCTTCACCGAGGGCATGAAGTACCTCGGCGCAGCGCTCTCCACAGGACTTGCCACCATAGGCACGGGCATTGCGGTAGGCGGCGCAGCTCCGGCAGCTATCGGTGCTGTCAGCGAGAACGACAAGGCATTCACAAAGGCACTGATATTTGTGGCACTGGGCGAAGGCGTGGCTATCTACGGTCTGCTTATATCCATTCTGATACTGTTCGGCTGATATGAAATTCTACCTGATAAGCGACAACATCGACACACAGATGGGAATGCGCCTTGCCGGTATCGAAGGCACCGTGGCGCATACCGTGCCGGAGGTCGAAGCGGCGCTGGATAAGGCTTTCGCCGATGAAAGCATAGCGGCGGTGCTGATGACAGAGAAGCTGGTGAAGCTGTGCAGCGACAGAGTGTACGAGCTGAAGCTGAGCTGCGCCCGTCCTCTCATTGTCGAGATACCCGACCGCCACGGAAATTCCAGCGTGTCGGAGGCGATAAGCCGCTATGTCGGCGACGCTGTCGGCATAAAACTGTAAAGGAGAAAGCCGCATGGATAACATAACCGCCCGTCTGGAGCAGTTCCGGCAGGCAATAAATACTCAAGCTGACGCAGAGGCGGCGGAGCTTACCCGTCAGTATGAGGAAAAGCGCTCTGCGCTGGAAAAGGAAAAAAGCGAGCGCTCCTCCGGCGAGGCTCTCGCCGAAATAAGAAACGAACGCTCACGCTGCGCCGCACACTTCCGCAAGGAGCTTTCACGCTGTGAATTCGACAAAAAGAATGCGGTTCTGGCGCACAGATACAAACTCACCGAGGAGCTTTTCGGCGAAATAAGGCAGCGGCTGTCAGACTGGACAAACACGTCCGCTTACACGCAATACCTCAAAAATGCGCTGGAAAAGGCGCAGCGGGAACTCGGCGCAGATGTCGTGATATTCGCCCGTGCGCAAGATATCTCTGCGGTAAGGGCTCTGACAAGCTTTGCGGTGGAGCAGGATAATTCCATCATGCTCGGTGGGATAAACGCCTCGGGCGGCGGACTGTTTGCGGACTATACGCTGGACAGCAGACTGGCGGACGCAAAGACAGATTTTCCGCGCCGCGGGGAGCTGCGTTTATAAACCTTGAAAGGACTGAACTCGCTTGAATTCAATATATTCAATAAACGGCCCGGTCGTCAGGGTAGCCGGCACAAAGGATTTCTCAATGCTTGAAATGGTGTATGTCGGAAACAGACGGCTTATCGGCGAGGTCATCGGCGTGAGCGACGACTACACCACCATTCAGGTATACGAAAATACCGCCGGGCTGCGCATAGGAGAGCCTGTCGAGCCTTCCGGGGCGCCTGTATGCGCCACGCTGGGGCCGGGGATAATCTCCAATATCTTTGACGGCATCGAGCGCCCTCTTCGGGATATGCCGGGAATTTCCGGCGCTTTCGTTGCGGAAGGCAGTGCGCTGCCCTCCCTCGACGAGCAGCGCGAATTTGACGTGACCGTAACCGTGAAGCCTGGCGACAGGCTTTCCGGCGGGGCAATCTACTGCACCTGCCCGGAAACTCCGCTGATAACCCATCGCTGCATGGTTCCTCCGAACGTTTCCGGCGAGGTGATATGGGCGGCGGATAACGGAAAATACCGCGTCAGCGATACCATCATAAAAATACGGCAGGACAACGGCGAGGAAACGCCGCTCACCATGATACAGCGCTGGCCCATCAAGACCCCCCGCCCGGTAAAAAAGCGCCTGCCGATAACTCGTCCGCTGATAACCGGACAGCGTATAATCGACACCATGATACCCATAGGCAAGGGCGGCACTGCGGCAATACCCGGCGGCTTCGGCACGGGAAAGACAATGACCCAGCACCAGCTCGCAAAGTGGTGCGACGCAGACATCATCGTCTACATCGGCTGCGGAGAGCGAGGAAACGAGATGACGCAGGTGCTTGATGAGTTTTCCGGGCTTATCGACCCGAAATCAGGCAGACCGCTGACCGACCGCACAGTTCTCATAGCCAACACATCCAATATGCCTGTGGCGGCTCGTGAGGCTTCGGTTTACACCGGCATAACGCTGGCGGAATACTACCGTGACATGGGCTACGACATTGCCATAATGGCGGATTCCACCTCACGTTGGGCGGAGGCGCTCCGCGAAATATCCGGCAGACTTGAGGAGATGCCTGCGGAGGAAGGCTTCCCGGCTTATCTTCCCTCTCGCTTGTCCGAGTTCTACGAGCGTGCGGGCAGCTGCGAAACACTGGGCGGCGGCAGCGGCAGCGTCACCGTTATCGGTGCGGTATCGCCGCAGGGCTCCGATTTCTCCGAGCCTGTGACCCAGAACACCAAGCGTTTTGTACGCTGCTTCTGGGCGCTGGACAAATCGCTGGCGTATGCCCGTCATTACCCGGCAATAGACTGGAACAGCAGTTACAGCGAATATATCGGCGACCTGTCGGATTACTACGACCGAAACTGCGGCACGGATTTTCTGCGGCTTAGGCAGGAAATCGCCGGGCTTCTCGCCGAGGAAAACAAGCTGATGGAGATAGTAAAGCTGATAGGCGCAGACGTACTCCCGGACGACCAGAAGCTCGTGATGGAAACCGCCCGTGCTATCCGTGTGGGCTTCCTCCAGCAGAACGCCTACCACAAGGACGACACCTTCGTCCCGCTGGAAAAGCAGAAGCTGATGATGCGTGCCATCGCAGAGCTTTATCACCATGCGCTTGACGCAATAAAACAGGGAGTTCCGTTCTCGGATATAATCAGGCTGGGCTTCTTCGAGCGTGTTTCAAAGATAAAGTTTGAGATACCCAACGACCGTCCCGAGATGTTTGACGATTATTTCAGGGAGCTGGACGAGGCGTTCACCGACCTTCAAAGGAGCAGAACATGAGTATTCAATATCAAGGGCTCAACGACATAAACGGCCCGCTGATAGCCCTTGAGGGCGTAAAGGGAGTAGCCTTCGACGAGATAGCCTCAATACGGCTTGACGACGGAACAGAGCGCACCGGGCGAGTTGTCCAGATGGACGGCGACCGTGTGATACTTCAAGTGTTCGAGGGTACAAAGGGCATTTCGCTGAAAAATACACGCACCGTATTCTCGGGCAGACCGCTGGAAATACCTCTTGCCACGGAAATGCTGGGACGTGTGTTCAGCGGCGCAGGAAAGCCTGCGGACGGGCTTGGCCCGGTGTTCCCGGAAAAATACGCCGATGTCAGCGGACAGGCGCTAAACCCGGTTGCCCGTGAATATCCCCGCAACTATATCCACACGGGAATATCTTCTATCGACGCTCTTATGACGCTTATTAGGGGGCAGAAGCTGCCGATATTCTCCGGTTCGGGACTTTCTCACAACAAGCTTGCGGTGCAGATAGTACGTCAGGCGAGGATTGCGGACGACGACGGGGCAGGCTTTGCGGTGGTGTTCGCCGCAATGGGCGTGCAGAACGACGTTGCCGGGTACTTCCGCAGGAGCTTCGAGGAAAGCGGCGCTTCAGAGCGTGTGGTGATGTTCCTGAACCTCTCGGGCGACCCGATGATAGAAAGGCTGCTCACGCCGATGTGTGCGCTGACTACCGCAGAATATCTCGCTTATGAGAAGAACATGCATGTGCTGGTTATCATGACTGATATGACTGCCTATGCCGAGGCTCTGCGTGAATTCTCCTCTTCAAAGGGCGAAATTCCCGGCAGAAAGGGCTATCCCGGATATCTGTACTCAAATCTGGCTTCGCTGTACGAGAGAGCGGGCGTAATAAAGGGCAGCACCGGCTCTGTAACTCAGATACCGATACTGACAATGCCTAACGACGATATCACTCACCCCGTGCCCGACCTTACCGCTTACATCACCGAGGGTCAGATAGTATTCGACCGAGAGCTTGAGCAGAAGGGTATTTACCCGGCGCTGTCGGTGCTGCTGTCGCTTTCACGTCTGATGAAGGACGGTATCGGCGAGGGCTATACTAGGGCGGATCATTCCGCCGTCGCAAACCAGCTGTTTGCCGCCTACGCAAAGGTTCAGGACGCACGTTCTCTTGCTTCGGTAATAGGAGAGGACGAGCTTTCGGACACAGACCGATGCTATATGCGCTTCGGTCGGCTGTTTGAGCAGCACTTCCTTAATCAGGGCTTTGACGAGAACCGTACAATGGACGAAACGCTGGATTTGGGCTGGGATCTTCTGTGTTCTCTCCCAAGAACCGAGCTTGACCGCATAGACGACAAGCTTCTTGACAGTAACTATTCTGCGGAGCGTGCCGCAAGATTTGCGGAAGAATAATAACGCCGGGATTTTCAGACTATAAACCGGAGTGAAGGCAGGTGCGAAATTGGCTGAACAGATATTTCCGACAAAGGGCAATCTTATACGAATGAAGCGTTCTCTGCGGCAGGCGCAGCTGGGCTTTGACCTGATGGACAGAAAGCGCAGCATACTTATTCGTGAGATGGTGAGCCTTACCGACAAGGCGAGGGAACTTCGCAGCAGCATAGACGACACCTACAAGGCGGCATATCAGGCTTTGCAGCGTGCGAATATCTCCATGGGCGTAGTCAGCGATATCGCAAAAACTATCCCGGTGGACAACGGTCTGCGGCTCAGCACACGCAGCGTCATGGGCGTAGAGCTGCCCGAACTCAGCGCAGACAAAACCGACCTCACGGATATACCGTACAGTATGCTCCAGACAAACTCCAGCTTTGACCGTGCGTACATCTGCTTCAACAAGGCAAAGGAAATAACCATTCTCCTTGCGGAAACGGAAAACAGCATTTATCGGCTCGCCGTGTCGATAAAGCGCACCCAGAAGCGTGCCAACGCCCTGCAAAACATAATTATCCCCAGATACCGCAATTACGTCAGAACCATCTCAAACTCCCTCGAAGAAAAGGAGCGGGAGGAATTTTCACGTCAAAAGGTTATCAAGCATGCGAAGCTGAAAAAAGCATAATAATTGAGGCTGATATTTTATATCAGCCTCAATCGGTTTGTCGAAAAACTCC
>CAYRLM010000047.1:0-13802 GCA_964425035.1 uncultured Ruminococcus sp. | reverse complement strand
GCCAGCCTTTTGAAAAAGGCTGGACCGAAAACTTTTATTCCGCTGCGGCGGGGGTCATCTTGTCAATAGTCTGTCTTATTTCATGCTATTGCGCCATAAAAAGCGCCGCAAGTCCGTTTTGGGGACTTGCGGCGCTGAATTATACGATACATATGCGGCAAAACACGGTTTGCGCACGTTGGGTAATTTTTTGATATACATATCACCCGCGAGGGTGGCGCTTATGCTTTGCCTTGTCGGAATACATCAGGCGGTCTGCCAAATCTATAAGCCCGTCAATGGAGGTTACCCCGTCAAGCGAAGCGGAATACACCCCAAGGCTCACCACTACACGATAGGGATTTGCGGAGCTTGCATTAAGCTCTTCGAGCGCCTTTGTGAAGCCGTTCCGATAAAGCTCCGCCTGAGCCTGTGCGTCGCCGGTGCATACCTTTGCGGCAACAAATTCGTCGCCGCCGAAGCGTGCGCATATGACATCTCCGCCGCATTCCGCAGCGGCTTTTGACAGCGCCTTTGCGGTAATGCACAAAGCTTCGTCACCGGCAGCGTGACCGAAGTTGTCGTTGATGTACTTCATGTCGTTCAGGTCGATTGACACAATAAAGACATCACGGCTGCTCCCCTCCAGAGCGGCGGAGCTTTCACGGAAGCCCTTGTAGAAGCCGTAGCGGTTGTATATCTCCGTAAGCTGGTCATGGGTGAACATGAATTCCAGACGGTGGTTCAGCGTGCTGAGATGACCGTGGATACGCATGGTTTCGAGGCAGCGGTTAAGGCTGGTGCAGAATGTGTACAGGCGCTCGTTATGATGTTCGTCATGAACATAGTGCGTGACAAGATACCCCATCACTCTGTCCTGAAAATGCAGCGGAACGACAAGCAGCGTGTTGTATTCGCTGAACGAATTTTCCAGCAGCGGCAGCAGCCGTGCCGCCGGGAACATCACTCCCTCGCACTTGCGCCCGTCGTTAAAGGTGCAGGCGAAAACGTTCATATTCCCGAAGCCGTTAAATTCGGGCAGCTTATCGTCCGTTTCGGTGAAGTAGCGGCAAAATTCCTCCGTAAGACAGATTGCCGAGTTGCCGAAGCAGTAATTCTTGAGAACCTTTGTCACGTTAGCGGGCGTGGGGTCGGCGGCAATGCTGTTCTCCATGCCGTTTACATGCTCCTCAAAGCTGAGAGCGTAGGTGTAGCTTTTGACAAAATCGGTAAGCACATGGTTGCGGTGAAGCTGGTCGGGACTGCCGCAGCCGCAGCTTTCGCTGAATACAGGCTCATAGTCGAGGTCTATGTGGCATGGCTCGGCGGCTTTTCCCGAGGTGATTTTTCCGGCAAGGTCAAGCAGGGTGACCGCAAGACCGTGATTATCCCTCACGGCGGTAGTGAGCCTGGGCTTGTGGAATTTCTCAAGCTGAATCCCGTCAAAGCCTGTGACCAGCACGTCCTCAGGCACGGTCAGACCATGCTCGTTGAGCTTTAAGCACACCGCCATAGCCATAGTGTCGTTGCAGCAGATGAACACATCGGGCAGCGGCTCATGGCTTGCAAAAAAATCGTCCATCGCCTGATATGTGGGCCCCTCCCAGAAATCGCAGTACATTATGTCTTTTTCATGAAGAACCAGCCCATGCTCCCGCATTACCCTGCGGCAGGTATCCACACGGACGTCCGAGAAAGAATTGCCCTTTGTGCCTGCCACAACCTTTACCCGTGTGCAGCTGTGCCATGACAGCATATGCTCTATCAGCGTGCCGAATGCACCCATATAGTCGAACGAAACGCAGTATGCTCCCGGCAGCGGAATATCCACGGATATAAGCGGAACGCCCCTGCTCATGCAGTCGGCGGCTATTTCGTTTATGCGCTCCTGCGAGTGTATTGAAGCGGTAACTATCACCATAACGTCTATGATGTCGTAATTTATCAGCTTGAATACGGACATTCCCCCGATGTCGTTCGGAGAACCGCTGTACATATCCTCAAAGCTCTGGAACACCAGCATTTTATATTCTTCGCTGTTCAGCAGCAGCTCCGCCATGTTGTCAACCAGCGGCTTTGACGGTTCTTTGTTTACTGTGGCGCAGACTACGCCGATAATTTTCACCCCGTTCAACACGGCAGCTTCCCTCCCCAATGTTATTTATTTAATATAGGCAGCATATATTTACTGTATATAATAATATCATATGTTTCGAAAAAAATCAAGAGCTAATTGCCACATAAAGACATAAAACTAATGTTTAATGTAATTATTTGTTATCGGTGGAAAGCGTCCGCCAATAAGAGAACCCGGAAGCCGCAGCCTCCGGGTCGGTTTATCATACATATTCGTAGGAGTAGCTGAACGGATTTACCGCCGTGCCGTTTACTCTTGTTTCAAAGTGCAGGTGGTTGCCGGTAGACCAGCCGGTAGAGCCGACATAGCCGATGACGTCGCCCTTGCTCACAGTCTGCCCGACTGTTACCGAAACGGAGCTGCAATGAGCGTAAACCGTGGAAAGTCCGCCGCCGTGGTCGATGATGATATAGTTGCCGAAGCCGCCGTGGTATCCTCCGTCGTTGTAGGCGGTGATAACCGTGCCGCCCTGCGCAGCGTAGATGTTTTTGCCGCCTATCCCGGCATTGCCGACGTCAATCCCGTAATGATTGCCGCCCCGCCATGCGTCGTAGCCGAAATATGTGGTTATGTACTGAAGATTGCTGTCCAGCGGCCATCTAAACCCGTCGGAGCTGTACACCGTGCCGCTGCTGTTTTGCGCCTGTTTTTCACGGATAAGCTCCTTGATAGCGTCGTTTATCGCTTCAACGTCCTCGTTTGAGGCGTTTATCTCGCTGCGTATCTGGCTCATCTGGTTTTTGAGATCCTGATTATCGCTGCTAAGGCTGTAAAGATCGCTGGTGCGCTGGTCGGCTATCTGCTGAACCTCTGTCTTTTTGTCCTCCAGGGTTGACAGCTCGTCCTCAAGCTCGGATTTTTTGTCAAGCAAATCTGCCTTGTCGGAGTTCAGCTGCGTTATATCGTCTTGAAGTCCCTGAATAAGGCTCTCCTGCTCGTGGATATCGTCCAGCAGGCTGTTCATGAAATCCATGTTCTGCTCGCTGATATTCTGCACCACGTCCACATAGGTGAAAAAGTTGTACCAGTCGTCCGAGCCTTCCAGTATCGGCATAGTGTCGGAGGTGTTGTTCATATACAGCGCCCTGATGAGCTTTGCGAACTTTTTGAGGTTCTCCTTGTTCTGCGCTTCGAGGTCGGCGATATCCGACTGCTTCTGCTCTATTTCGGTCTGCTTGTCGTCAATGCTTTGCTCAATGAGGGCTATTTCGTTTTCTTTTTCGCCGATTTTCTGCTGCTGTGCGGTTATCAGCTGACCGTAGGTGGTTATCTCGTCGTTTATTCCTTCGATCTGTTCCTGAAGAAGCCCTATCTGTTCGTTGTTTTCGTCAACGCTGCTGCTCAGGCTGCCGATCTGCTGCTCTCGCTTTTCGTTGTCCTTCTTGATCTGCTCCGCCTTTTCTTCAAGCTGGGCTATTTCCTGATCGTAGTCTTTGGTATCCGCATACGCACCGCCGCCTATTACCGGCGCTGCCGCCGCACATAATGCCGTGAACACCGCACAAGCCGTGCGTGCTATTCCTTTCATGGTTATTTTCCCCATAGCAATTCCCCTGTGTTGTCGTTTTCGCCGTAAAACGGCATTGTACCCTTTTATTATACAGCATTTGTCATGTGATGTCAAGCGACATACTCCGCAATTCGGCTTTTTCACAATATTTTCATGGGAATGTCAGCTGTTCTCCCGCCTATCCGCCTCGCGGCGCTCCGCTTCTCTTTTTGAGAAAACGCAGCCGCAGTAATTCTGGCGGTAAAGCCCGTACTCCTTGGAAAGCTCTATGGAGCGCAGGTAGCCGCCCTTTTTCTTGAAATCCGACGGGAGCAGCCTTACATGGTATATTTCCGACAGCTCGCCGCCTATTTCGTTGAGCTTTCGGGCGTTCTTCATGGGGCTTATCGACAGGGTGGAGCAGAAGTAATCGAAGCCGTGCCGTGCCGCATACTGCGCCGTCTTTTCCAGCCGCAGACGGTAGCACGCAAAGCAGCGTTCTCCGCCCTCGGGAATGTCCTCCATTCCCTTTACGGCGCCGTAAAATTCCTCGGGGCTGTATTCCGGCACGACCACCTGCGCAGGGTGCTTCATCGGCAGCAGGGAAACCAGCCGGCGAAGCTCCTCGGTGCGCTTGTCGAATTCCTCGGGGGGGAAAATGTTCGGGTTATAGTACAGCAGCGTAATGCGGAAATACTGCGACAGATATTCCAGACAGTAGCTGGAGCAGGGCGCACAGCAGCTGTGAAGCAGCAGCGAGGGCGCTTCTCCGTCGGGGATTGCGGCAATGACCGCTTCCAGCATTTGCCGGTAGTTCTGGTTTTGCATATTTTCTCCTTATTGATTTTTTTGCCGTTTTGGTATATAATATGTAATGACTGCAAGGTCATTACATACATCATCAGACTTTCACAGGAGGTATATATGAAAGTATTATTAGTAAACGGAAGTCCGCACGAGCACGGCTGCACCGACACGGCAATGCGGCAGACTGCGGCGGAGCTGGAGCGTCAGGGCATCGGCACGGAGATTTTCTGGATAGGGAACAAGCCTGTTTCCGGCTGTATCGGCTGCGGCGCATGTAAGAAGGGTCTGGGCAAATGCGTTATAGACGATATAGTCAACGAGTTCGTACTTAAAGCGGCGGATGCCGACGGCTTCATCTTCGGCTCTCCGGTGCATTACGCAGCTATCGGCGGCACCATGGGCGCATTCATGGACAGAGCGTTCTATTCCGGCGGAAAGAGCCTTGCGTTCAAGCCCGCAGCGGGAGTGGTGAGCTGCCGCAGGGGAGGCGCTTCCGCAGCGTTCGACCAGCTTAACAAGTATTTCACCATAAACAATATGCCGATAGTTTCCTCACAGTATTGGAATCAGGTACACGGAAATACTCCCGAGCAGGTAATGCAGGACGAAGAGGGCTTGCAGACGCTTTCCCTGCTTGCAAAGAACATGGCGTGGCTTTTAAGCTGCATTGAAGCCGGAAAGACGGCGGGCATTGAGCACCCGATACCCGAAAAGGTAATCCGCACGAACTTTATCAGATAATATAATCAGGGCGGTCAACGGTCGCCCTGATTTCAGCTTGTCGAAAAACTTCATTTAGCCTGCGAAGCAGGCTATTAAAATCCGTTTTTTGCCACGGGTTTCCCGGGGCAAAAAACACTGCTATCCGCACAAGTGTGCGAACTGGCGGCGAAGCAGCCAGTGAGTGCATGCAGTGCGGATGTTCGGCGGAAAAGCCCCGACGTGGGCTTTTTCGACGGTCTGTAATCAGGGCGGTCAACGGTCGCCCTGATTTTTTTATGTTTGCGGTAATACATGGCTGTTTGTCAGACTTCCGCAGGAACCTCGTCCGTAATGTCCTCGTCCGGGTGCTGTCCGTCGTGCTTTCCGTCCTTGAAAAGCAGCTTTAGTATTATCGGCACCGAAATCGATGAAACGATTATCAGAAGTATAACCGCCAGAAAATACCGCTGCTCCACCAAGCCCACGGCAAGACCCTTGTTGGCGACTATCAGCGCTACCTCGCCCCTTGTCATCATGCCCACGCCGATTTTGAGGGAATCCTTCCAGCTGTTTTTGAACAGCCTTGCCACAATTCCGCAGCCTATGATCTTTCCTGCCAGCGCAACTATCACGAAAGCTATCGAGAACCACAGCAAATCAAGCGTGAAGCCGTCGAACGAGATGTTAAGCCCGATACTTGCGAAGAACACGGGACCGAACAGCATATAGGAGCTGATGTCCATCTTTCCGGCGATGTATTCTGCGTCACGCAGGTTGCACAGGATTATTCCCGCAACATAAGCGCCCGTGATGTCCGCAATGCCGAAATAGGTTTCGGCGCAGTACGCCATAATAAAGCACAGCACAAGTCCGAAAATGGGAATACGGCGCTGATGATAGAATTTTCTGTCAAGGAACTTGAACAGATAGTACATCAGGAAGCCCACGCCCAATGCGAACACTATAAAAAGCCCCGTCTTTATGAATACGTCTGCGATAGCCGAGCCTGTCATGGAGGAGGCGGTTTCGTCCTTTCCGCCCTCAATGCCTATGACCACGGTCAGCACGATAATTCCTATAACGTCGTCAATTATCGCAGCGCTGACTATTGTCGTCCCTATGCGGCTTTTCAGGTGTCCCAGCTCCCTTAGGCACTGCACGGTTATGCTGACGGAGGTTGCTGTCATGATTGTGCCGATGAACAGCGCTTGATTGAGCACGTTTCCGCCCATTGCCGCGTCGGGAACAATATTGCAGTAAATTGTGTACATCAGAAAGCCGCCGCCCAGCGGTACAAATACCCCGGCGAGGGCAATGCAGAAAGCCACGGGCCCGGTTTTCAGCAGGTCGCGCAGGTTGGTTTCAAGCCCTGCGGAGAACATAAGTATTACAACGCCTATCTCCGCCAGCGTCTTGATGAAGTCGTCCGCTTCCACCACACCCAGCACCGCCTGTCCTATGATAAGCCCTGCAAGTATCTGTCCGACCACCTGCGGCGCTTTGAGTTTTTTGGCGGCAAGCCCCATCAGCTTTGCCGATATCAGGATTATCGCCAGATTTTTGAAACAGTCTACCATTTCTTTATCCCCTTTTGAGCCGCCGTTTCGAGATACACGACCGCTTTTTTGTTCCAAACTATATTATATATTATTGCTGCGGCTAATTCAAGAATAATTGTAAACAATAATTCCGCCGCACTTTGTTTGTTTTTTGGAGGTATGCGGCAATAATGCGCCATTTGTGCAATAATTCGAGGAGAGATGAAAATGGAGATGGAAGTGAGGAGATTGTACGCCCCGGCAGCAGGAGAGGTGCTGCCGTCCGGGACGCTCAACGCCGGGGAGGGCGAGCGGTACGGAGAGGGCTTTGCGGTGTGCGCCGAGGGGGTAATGCGGCTGTATTACAGGCTTGTCCCGGCGGTGGAAATCTGCGCCCCTGCGGACGGTGCGGTAATCCTGACCGAGAGCAGAGGTTTCCGCCTGAGAATGTCAGACGGTCTGGAATTGCAGGTAAATCTGCCCGGAGATGCGGAGTACTTCCTACGCCCCGGAGATATGGCGCCTGCCGGAGAGCCTGTCTGCCGAATATCCCGGGAGGATTTCTGCCGAGGCAGGACAGGTGCGGCGGTGACCTTCTGCGACAGCGGCAGGGTGACGGAGCTGCACATATTCCCCGGAATAAAACGCACAGGCTCGCTTGCCGCCGAATATTACCCGTTATCATAAAAAAATTCCGCTCGGACAAATCCGAGCGGAAAGCGGACCTATTTACTTTTTTTGCCGCACTTAAAAGAATAAGGAGCGGCATGAGCAGAATGTAGATCAAGATCATGTTTCTTCCTCCTTTGTGCCGACATCGGCATTTATCCCGTCAAAGCTGCGCCGGACTTTATGCCTTGACATAATTGTATCATAAAGTCCTAAAATTGTCAACAGCTTATTCGATACCGAAATAATTGCGGTACTCCAGCCGAGAAACACGGTGGTCGTGGGAAAGAAGAACGCTGTCTATATCGAAGTACTGCATATCGTAGGAGGCCTGAAAATAGCTGCCCTTATCGTAGGTGTTGGAGGAGTTCCACACGGTGTCCACCCAGATGAGCCTGCCGTCAATCACCACAAGATTCCACGAGTGGGAGCGTTCGTCCTCGGGCTTGGTCTGGAGAAAGCAGCGGCTGCCTGTGACTGCGCTGCCGGAGGCGTTGTAGCAGACTATGCCCTGCGCCTGACAAAGTGCGGCGTAAAGATTTGACCAGCCGAAGCATACGGAGCGATGGGTTTGAAGCACATGCTCCAGCGTGACGTCATCCTCGCCGACGCCGTTTTCCGACGCCTCCTTGTCGTAGTAGGTGTTGAAGGAAACCCATTCGCACAGCGCCCTCGCCTTGTCGTAGTCGTCGGTGATACCGGCGCATATACGGTCGGACAGCGTTTTTATCTCCCGCAATATATTGCGTGCGGCGGAAATATCGTCGCTGACGGTTATCTGGTGCAGCACGCCCTGCTCCGAAAGCTCCAGCGGAGAATCTGCGAATGCAAGGTTTGAAGCGGCGGGAAGCTTTTCGGCGGGAACGGCGCGAGCGCCGTCTGCGGTCATTTCAAACACATAATACATTCCTGCGCCCTGAAGCTTCACAATAATAATATAGTACCCCTCCGAAAGTCCCCGGACATCAAGGCTGCCGGAAAAGCTGTCGCCGTCTAGCGACAGGTCGGTTGAGCTGATATTCGGGCGGAACAGCAGTACTTCCGTGACCGTATTCCCGGAATATACCCCGGTGAACCGTATGCTGTCGTTCCCGAACTCAAACCTTACATAATGCAGCGGATCGCCCGAGGTCACAAGCACTTTTTCGTCGGCGGCTTCGGGTTCGGCGGCGGTTGACGCTTCGCTGCCAAGGCTCTGTGCGGCTTCCGTCTGCGCAGCGGTATCGGCGGCTGTTTCGGCGGCTTCGGACTGTACGGCGGCTGTGACGGCTGCGGTTTGCACGGGTTTGTCCGTATCGGTGTCTGCTGCCGCTGTTACTGCGGCAGCTGTGCTTTTGGGGGAATTTTCGCTGCCGTGCTCCTCGGCTTCGGCGGCGGTTTTCTCTGCGGCTTCGTCGGCGGGAGCGGTCGTGGGAACGGCGGTTTCTGCGGCGTACCGTGAGGAGGATATGTCCGTGAAGCTATCCTCGGAGCCGACAGCCTCGGAAAATACGAAGTCGGGAACGCCGCTTTGCTCGGAGGCTTGCTGCGAGCCGCCGTGCATTACCGCTGCGGTAATGGCGGCTGCCGCTGCCAGACAAGCGGCGATTCCGACTGCGATATACGTTTTTTTCAATAATTCACCTGCTTTGTACAAGATGATATGCCATGACTATATTCATATTGTACAACAACAGCGGCGGTTTGTCAATCCACTGCCAGCGCCCCGGTAAATCCGCCCGCCTCTGCGGAGGTTATGTCGGCGCCGATGATAACGCCGTTTTCCACCAGAAGATGAGCCAGAAGCTGAACAGGGTCGTCGTCCGTGCGGCTTATTTCATAGGTATACTGTCGGACGGAATGCGCCCTGTACCGCCGCAGGTCAAAGCCCTGCCGCCGCTGTAAGGCGTTGTATTCCTCATATACCTCGTCGAAATTCACGGGTATACGCACTTCCTTTACATCGCTGCTTACAGCGCCGGTTTTCCAGCCGAAGCTCTCTATGTACTCTATGCGCTGCCGTTCGGTTTCTCCGGGGATTCCGGCGCTGCCGTTCCACAAAAGCCGGAACGCCAGCCATGCCCCTGCCGCCGCCAGCAGCACAAGCCCTGCGATAAGCGGCAGCCGTGAGCGTTTGGTTGTGTTTTTCGTATTCATATTCATATTCATATTGCCCTCCTTGACAAATCTGTTAAAAAGCGGTATAATCAATTACAATATCTTCGCACAATGGCATTGACAAGCGCAGAGCGGTATACACAATAGTGTTTATGCACAAAAATTTGCTCCGAAAACTGTGAGCATTCACCGCCGGCATGTCCCCTCAAAACAATATATGTGCATTGTGTGAAAATTATTTAGCAGATTTTGTGGTGTAATGCACAAAATACTGACGTTTCTTTTAGCATATTCTCCAAAAATTGTACGCATATCCGTCCCGAACGGCTCAGATTTGCAGTATTTTTGTGCAATACCACTAGCAAGAACGCTGTTTTTTTGTCGTTGTTTTGTAGGTGTTGGTCAATATACATAAACTCACTAAAAAATATTTGTTGACTTAGGCTCTTTTATTTTTCGCCGTATTTTGGTATTATATTATTAGCGACAATAGCTAGGAATCCCTGTGGGTTCTGAAATATTTTTGTAATATCAGGAGGGCATTTCAATGGCAAGCTTATCACTCAGAGGCATATACAAGCGTTATCCGGGCGGCGTAGTTGCCGTATCCGATTTCACCATGAATATTAAGGACAAGGAGTTCATCGTACTCGTAGGTCCTTCCGGCTGCGGTAAGTCCACCACACTGCGTATGATTGCCGGTTTGGAGGAAATCTCCGAGGGCGAGATGTTCATCGGCGACCGTCTTGTAAACGACGTTGCTCCTAAGGACAGAGATATCGCGATGGTATTCCAGAACTACGCTCTGTATCCCCATATGACAGTATTCGACAACATGGCGTTCGGCCTTAAGCTCCGTAAGGTTCCCAAGGACGAGATCAAGAAGCTGGTAGAAGAAGCTGCCAAGATCCTTGACATCTCCCACCTTCTCGACAGAAAGCCGAAGGCTCTCTCCGGCGGTCAGAGACAGCGTGTGGCTCTGGGCCGTGCTATCGTCCGTGATCCTCAGGTCTTCCTGCTTGACGAGCCGCTGTCAAACCTTGATGCAAAGCTCCGTGCGCAGATGAGAACCGAGCTGTCCAAGCTCCACAAGAAGCTGGGTACTACATTTATCTATGTAACGCATGACCAGACAGAGGCTATGACCATGGGTGACCGTATCGTAGTTATGAAGGACGGCTACATCCAGCAGATCGACTCTCCTATCAACCTCTACGAGAACCCCGTAAACAAGTTCGTAGCAGGCTTCATCGGCTCTCCGCAGATGAACTTTATCCCTGCAAAGCTGCTGATGCTCAACGGCAAGTACACTGTTGAGTTCGGTTCTGAGGACACCAAGACCTCCAGAGGCCGCAAGTTCTATGTTGAGCTTCCCTCCGCAAAGGCTGACAACGAGGCTCTCAAGTACTATGTAGACAAGGAAGTTATCCTCGGCATTCGTCCCGAGAACATTCACGATGAGGAGATGTTCCTCTCCAACGCAAAGACAGGCGTTATTGAGGCTTCCGTTGACGTAACCGAAATGCTTGGTGCAGAAACCTTCCTGTACCTGACCTGCGAGAATATCCCGCTGACCGCAAGAGTATCACCGAGATGTACCGCTCGTCCTCAGGACGTTGTAAAGCTTGCTCTCGACCCGAACAAGATTCACCTGTTCGACGCTTCCGACGAGCACTCTCTGCTCTCCTAATCGGGAACATAGCACATAATACGCCGACTGCGGCGCAGCTTTCGGGCTGCGCCGTTTTTGTTTAAGGCGGCACCGCAAAATCGGTTTGATAACGGAGTAATATTGATGAACACCAAGGTTGAACAGCTTATAAATAATATCGAGCGCATAATCATAGGCAAGCGCCCGGTTATAGAAAAAATAATCTGCGCCATGCTAGCCGGCGGACATGTGCTTATCGAGGACGTTCCCGGCGTGGGTAAGACGCTCCTTGCCGAAACGCTGGCGAAGAGCGTGTCCGGCAGCTTCGGGCGCATACAGTTCACGCCCGACCTCATGCCGTCGGACGTGGTGGGCTACACCGCAGTGGATATGACCACGGGCAAGAACGAGTACCGCCCCGGTGCGGCGATGTGCAATTTCCTGCTGGCGGACGAGATAAACCGTTCCTCGCCGAAGGTGCAGTCGGCGCTGCTGGAGGCTATGGAGGAATTGCAGATAAGCGTTGACGGAACGACCTACAAGCTTCCCGTGCCGTTCATGACGCTTGCCACGCAGAACCCTATCGAAACCTACGGCACCTATCACCTGCCGGAAGCGCAGCTTGACCGCTTTCTTATGCGCATTTCCGTGGGCTATCCCGACCGTGCCGCAGAGATGAAAATGCTTGACGTTATGCCGCAGCGGGCACAGGTTGCCCCGGTGCTTTCGCTGGAGGAGCTGACGCAGCTGAGGGCGCAGGCGGCTGAGGTGACGGTTTCCGAAAAGGTAAAGGCATATATACTGTCGCTGGTGTGCGCCACTCGGAATATTCCGCATGTAAAGCTGGGGGTAAGTCCCCGCGGGTCTATCGCCCTGTTCCGCTGCGCACAGGCAATGGCGCTGATGAACGACCGCAGTTACGCCACCCCGGACGATGTGAGGGAGGTTGCAGTCGCAGTGCTTTCACACAGGCTGATACTTGCGGCAGGGCAGACGGACTGCGGCGAAGCCTCCGACGTAGTGGCGCAGCTGCTGAATACAACGCCCGTACCGATGTGATTTATACGGTAAATTGTCTGTTAGCTATTGACAAGCTATTTTTTTAAGTGTATAATACTTAATGTGAAGGCTAAAATAACCTAAGGCAGCGCCGCCCATTGCACGACAATATTATGCGGTGCAGCCTTAATAATCCAATTCACCTAATTCAAAGGAGAAATTACAATGAAGAAATTTCTGGCAGTAATTCTTGCAGGCGCAATGGTGCTTGCAACGGCAGGCTGCTCCGGCAGTACGGAAAGCTCCGTTACGGACAGCGGCGCTGACAGCAATACGTCGGCAAGCTCCGCAGCGGACGACAGCTCGGCTGCGGACGACAGTTCTGCGACAGCAACCTCGGAGGTAAATTCCGCAGCCTCTTCCACAGAGGAAACAGGGGATAACGGCGCAGCGGAGGATATAGTTCTCCCCAACGCAATGAAGCCCGACCTGCTTTCCGCAGCCATTCAGAACAGGCTTGGACTTGACGAAACAGCGGCAACGGCAGCCGCAGAGCAGATGCTGACAAAGCTGATGTATACGCAGGGCAACCCGGCTCGCATTGCCAAGACAATTCAGAAGCTGCAGAACGGCGAGGAGGTCACGGTAGCGTTCCTCGGCGGCTCTATCACCGCCGGCACGGGCGCAGACAACGAGAACTGCTACGCAGCGCTCACCGCAAAGTGGCTTGAGGAGCAGTACCCCAACGCAACGGTGAACTATGTCAACGCAGGTATCGGTGCGACTGGCTCTTACATAGGCGTACACCGCTGCGACACAGACGTTCTCAGCAAGAACCCCGACCTTGTATTCATTGATTTCTCCGTAAACGACGAGTCCCAGAACAACAACATCAATCAGCTCACCTACGAGGGACTTATCCGCAAGATATGGCAGTATGACAGCGCTCCCGGCATTATCTGCATAGCTATGACGCAGGACAGCGGCATAAGCGTACAGGACTGCCACGGAAAGGTAACCGCAAAGTACTCTGTTCCGTTCGTTTCCTATCATGACGCAATGCTGGATTTCCTCGACACTCAGGACGGCGTGGAGTGGTCTGACATTTCGGGCGATAATATCCACCCGAACTTGAACGGTCATGCGATACTCAGCGCAATGCTCACCACATATTTACAGTATGTAACCGATAATCTGGACAGCATTGACACCACCGACCCGGCTCTGCCCGATGCGGGAGAAGACGGCGCTAAGTACGAGAAGGCGCAGCTTCTCACCACCGATGATGCACAGCCCACTTCCACCGGCGCATTTGAGCAGAAGCAGATGGATTTCGGCGGCTTCAAGAACCCGTGGATAGCAAAGTCCAGCGACGGCAGCTTCGGCGACGACAGTGCGCTTGTCATCGAGGTGGAGGCGCAGAACATCGGTATTCTGTACGGAATGCTCACCAGCAACGCAGGTCTTGCCGATATCTATGTTGACGATGAGTTTGTGGAAACCGTCAATGCGGACTTCAGCGGCGGCTGGGGCAATTACGTTCAGTTCAAGGAGCTGAAGAGCTTTGACGAGAGCGGAACACACACCCTCAAGATAGTTCCCAGAGGAACAGAGGGTCAGCCCGCTGCATTCTATCTGTCGGGAATTACCATCAGCTAAGCTGTTATATGACAATAAGAAAACCTCCTCAAAACGAGGAGGTTTTTGTGTTTATGTTTCCTGCTCAAATTCGCT
>CAYRLM010000046.1:0-13929 GCA_964425035.1 uncultured Ruminococcus sp. | reverse complement strand
GCCTTTTGAAAAAGGCTGGACCGAAAACTTTTATCCCGCTGCGGCGGGGGTTTTCGACAAGCTGACCCCTTTCCAAACCGGAAAGGGTTTTTTTATATCAATAGATATCTTTTTTGTTTTTGATATACCGCCGTATCAGCGTGAAGATTATCAGACCGAGGCAGAGCAGGAGGAAAATCGGCACAAGCCAGCGGTTCGGGGACTCGTTTTCGGCGGACTTCATCTCAGTCCACAGGGTCTGCATTTGCAGATTTGCTTCGTCGGAGAGGTTCACGAAAATTGTCGTGTTTTCGTCAAGATATTCGTCGCCGGGGTAGGATACCGGGTTGCTGCGTGTTTCCTCGTCAAGCATTTCATAGGCGGCGCTGTGTGGCGTGGAATAGCAGATATAGTCGATGTTGGCATAGGCTATGTCAGGCTCGCACATGAAGTTTATATACATCTCGGCGGCTTCCTTCTGCTTTGCGCCGACGGGTATGCACATTGCGTCAACAAACAGGTTTGTGCCGCTTTTGGGTATTGTGAAAGCGAGATCCTCGTTATCCTCAAGTATCGTCAGGGCGTCGCCGGCGTAATAGGGCGCAATCCATGCGTCGTTCGCAGTCATTTTGTCGAATATTTCGTCCATGACATACGCCTGAACCACGCTTTTCTGCTCCTTGAGCTTGTTGGCGGCGGCGGTCAGCTCTACTTCGTCCTCGGTGTTGAGTGAATAGCCCATTAATATCTCCGCTATCGCAAAGGCGTCGCGGGGATTGTCGAACATCAGTATTTGGTCGGCATAGTCCTCGTTCCAGAGGATATCCCAGTCTATGTCCTCCTGCGGAATATCTACCATTGAGGTGTTGTAGATTATCCCGACGGTTCCCCATGTATAGGGGACGGAATATGCGTTGTCAGGGTCGTAGGCAGGGTTGACAAAGGTCGGCATTATATATCTGAAGTTCGGGATATTGTCCATGTCAAGCGGCTGGAGCATATCCTCCTTAATCATCTTGGATATCATGTAGTCTGACGGGATTATCACGTCATAATAGGCTCCGCCGCCTTTCAGCTTGGCGTACAGCTCCTCGTTGGTGGCGTAGTTCGTGTAGTTGACCTTTATGCCGGTAAGCTTTGTGAATTCGGCGTTGACGTTGAGCGTTCCCTCATCTGCGCCGGTGGAGATATATTCGCCCCAATTATAGACGTTTATGGAGATATCCTGCCCTTTGAAGCGGGTGTAGTAGTCGATATCCTCCACGGTGAGGGTCTGGGCTTCCGTTTCCTCTGAGGTTTCGGCGGTTTCGGCGGGGACATCGGTAACGCTCCCTGCGCAGCCCGCAAGCAGGAGCGCACATATCGCTGCGCATACCGGTCGGATATATCTGCTCATCTTTCGTCCCCTCCGTTGGCTCTGGAGCGCTGCTCCTGCTTGGTTTCAATGATGTGCTTTACCGCAAGAACGATAACCACCACAATAAATATGATAGTGGACAGTGCGTTTATCTCCGGGGATATTTTGCGGCGAGTCATGGAATATATCGTTATCGGCAGCGTCTGCGAGGTTGAGCCGCTGGTGAAGTAGCTTATCACGAAATCGTCCAGCGAGAATGTGAACGACATCAGAAAGCCGCTGACAACGCCGGGCATTATTTCGGGGAGTATCACCTTGCGAAGAGCGGTAAACGGCCCGCAGCCGAGATCCTGCGCCGCTTCAAACAGGTTGGGATCCATCTGGCGGAATTTTGGCATTACGTTAAGGATAACATAGGGCACGTCAAAGGTTATATGCGCAATGACAAGCGTGACAAAGCCGAATTCAAGGTTCATTCTTGCGGCGAAGAACACGAACAGCAGCATAAGGGATACGCCGGTGACTATTTCGGGATTGACGATAGGCATGTTGGTGATGTTCATAACGACAGCCTTGGGGATTTTTCGCATGGCGTTTATTCCTATTGCCGCAAGAGTACCGAGAACTGTCGCCGCAATGCTTGCTATTACAGCGATTATTATAGTGTTCATCAGCGAGGAGATTATGACCTCGTTGCGGAACAGCTTCACATACCAATCCAGCGTAAAGCCGCTGAACACCGAACGGCTCTTCGTTTCGTTAAACGAAAAAACGATAAGCACGAATATGGGAACGTACAGGAACATCAGCACAAGGGCAAGGTATATTTTGGACAGAGTTTTCATTTTTCACCTCTAAATCAATACTTGGTCGTCGGGATTGAACTGGTTCATTATCGTCATTATCACAAGGATTATGACCATCAGCACCAGCGATATTCCTGCGCCGAGGTGTGGGTTGTAGGCGTTGCCGAGGAACTGCATTTCGATGAGGTCGCCTATCAGCAGATTAGAGCCGCCGCCCAGCATTCGGGATATGATAAAGGTGCTTATTGCCGGAACGAACACCATTGTCACGCCGGACATTATACCCGGAACAGACAGCGGAACCACCACTCGAAACAGTATCGAAACGGCGTTGCAGCCCAAATCCGAGGCTGCGTCGATAAGGCTTCTGTCTATCTTCACCATGACGGAATACAGCGGAAGTATCATGAACGGCAGGTAATTGTACACCATGCCGAGAACCACTGCGCCCTCGGTATTGATGAGCTTGAACGGGCCGAGTCCCACCAGACCGAACAGATAGTTGATTATGCCGTTGTTGCCGAGCAGAGTCATCCATGCGTAGGTGCGCAGCAGGAAGTTCATCCACATCGGCAGCATGACTATCATCAGCATAGTTCCCTGATGGTGCTTTTTCATCCGAGAAAGCATAAAGGATACGGGATACGCCAGAATAAGGCATACCACCGTTGCAATCACCGCAAGCCAGATGGAGCGGACGAATATGTTGGCGTACTGCCCCACGTTTGCGATATAATCCAGCGTGAAGCCGCCGTTTTCGTCGGTGAACGCAAAGTACGCCACCATCAGCAGCGGAACCACAATGAACACCGCCATCCATATAAGATAGGGGGCGGCGAAAACCTTAAGCTTTTTCATTGCCGTTCACCTCCATGAGCGCAGGGTATGCGTCGGCTTCCTTTGATTTCTTCATGATGTGGATATCGAACGGATCTACCGCCATGCCTATGGTAGAACCTACCGGCTCCGCCTTTGTGGAGTGAATGAGCCACTTATGGTCAACGCAGTCCACCGTCATCTCATAGTGGACGCCCTTAAATACCACCGACTCAACCATTCCCGTGAGCTGCGCCTGTTCCTCCGGTATCACCTTGACGTCCTCGGGGCGGATTACCACGTCTACCATCTCGTTCTTGTCAAATCCCTTGTCTACGCATTCAAAGCGCTTGCCGGAGAATTCCACAAGGCAGTCATTGAGCATACAGCCGTTGACGATATTGCTTTCGCCTATGAAATCGGCGACAAAGGCGTTTGTAGGCTCGTTGTAGATATCCGTCGGAGAGCCTATCTGCTGGATATGACCGCCGTTCATGACTACCACTGTGTCGCTCATGGTCAGCGCTTCCTCCTGATCGTGGGTGACATAGACGAAGGTCAGCTCCAGCGCCTGCTGTATTTTGCGCAGCTCTGTCTGCATATCCTTGCGCAGCTTTAAGTCGAGAGCGCCCAGCGGCTCGTCAAGCAGGAGTATCTTCGGGCGGTTGACAAGCGCCCTTGCGATTGCCACACGCTGCTGCTGACCGCCGGAAAGCCGCTGCACCGAGCGCTTCTCAAAGCCTGTGAGGTTCACAAGCTCCAGCATTTCGCCCACGCGGCGCACTATTTCTTTTTCGCCGACCTTCTTTATGCGCAGCCCGAAAGCGATATTCTCGTACACGTTGAGGTGCGGAAACAGCGCATATTTCTGGAATACGGTGTTTACGTCCCGCTTGTGCGGCGGCAGGTCGTTTATGCGCTTTCCTTCCAGCAGAACGTCGCCGGAGGTGGGTGTAAGAAAGCCGCCGATTATCCGCAGCGTGGTGGTTTTTCCGCAGCCGGAGGGGCCGAGGAGCGTGACAAATTCCTTGTCCTTTATGTCCAGATCGATATTCTTCAGTATCTGCTCTCCGTCAAATTCAACGACGATATTTTTCAGGCTAATAATATTTTTCATCTGTCAACCTTCCTTTTGTATTTGTTCCCGAATAACAGTTTATAATAAAATGCCCGTGTTGTCAATGATTTTTTGTATAAGTTTGAAAATTACTCCGAATATGCGCGAAAAATCGTTCCATTACCCCTTGACAAAGAGGATAAGGAGTGTTATAATAATATCGTTGCTGTAAAGTGGTTTTACTTAACACACTATTCCCAATCCCGAGAACGGAGAAGCGTATGGAACGCACTGACATCGTTATACTGCTGGATATCTACGGCGAGCTGCTGGCGAACGCCCAGCGTGAAGCGCTGGATATGCGGTACAATGCCGACCTTTCTCTAGCAGAGATAGCCGAGGAGATGGGCGGAATAACCCGGCAGAGCGTACTGTACTCCATCAGGCAGGGCGAGCAGCGTCTGGAGGAGCTGGAGAACAAGCTTGGCTTCGCAGCACGGCTCAGAACGCTGTACGGTGAGCTTGAACAGGCGCAGCGGCTTGTGGAGGAGCTTGCCGCCGACAACAGCGACAAACGTCTTGAGCGGCTCGGAGAGCTGCTCTCGGAAGTCCGTCGGGGACTTTAGGGCGTTATTTACGAGGACACCATGTATGTAAAGGCGGTGAGGATATGGCTTTCGAGGGACTTTCGGGCAAGCTGAACGGCGTTTTCGGCAAGCTGAGGGGACGAGGCAAGCTGAGCGAAAAGGAAATCAAGGACGCCATGCGCGAGGTGCGTATGGCGCTGCTGGACGCAGACGTAAACTACAAGGTGGCAAAGGATTTTGTGGCGAGGGTCAGCGAAAAGGCGCTTGGCGAACAGGTTCTGGAGAGCCTTACGCCGGCGCAGCAGGTTATAGATATAGTACACCGTGAGCTTATAGAGCTTATGGGAAATACGACCGCAAAGCTCAATTTTCCGTCAAAGCCGCCGTGCGTCATAATGATGTGCGGCTTACAGGGCGCAGGCAAGACCACGCACTGCGCAAAGCTTGCGAAGCACCTTATCGCACAGAACCGCCGTCCGCTTCTTGTGGCCTGCGATATTTACAGACCTGCGGCAATCGACCAGCTGAAAATAGTCGGCGAGAAGGCGGGCGCACACGTTTTCGAGATGGGTCAGACCGACCCGGTGAGGATAGCAAAGGAAGGCATAAAATACGCAAAGGACAACGGCTTTGACGTTGTTCTGCTGGATACCGCCGGACGGCTTCACATCGACGAAACGCTCATGGACGAGTTGAAGAATATCAAGAGTGAAACCGAACCCGACGAAATACTGCTGGTGGTGGACTCCATGACGGGTCAGGACGCAGTGAACGTTGCGCAGAGCTTCAACGAGGCGCTGGATATCACGGGCGTTATCCTGACAAAGCTGGACGGCGATACAAGAGGCGGTGCGGCGCTGACGGTTCTCGCAATTACCGGAAAGCCGATAAAGTTTGCGGGTATCGGCGAGAAGATTGACGATCTCGAGCCGTTCCACCCCGACAGAATGGCAAGCCGTATTTTGGGAATGGGCGACGTGCTTACGCTTATCGACAAGGCGAAGAACACGATTGACGAAAAGGCAGCCGCCAAGACCGTGCAGAAGATGCAGGAGAATAAATTCGACCTGAACGACCTGTATGCGCAGTTCGAGCAGATAGAGAAGATGGGCAGCGTACAATCCCTGCTGAAAATGATCCCCGGCGTTGCCGGAAAGGTCAAAGAGGAGGACATTGACGAGAAGAAGCTGCCGAGGACAAAGGCTATAATCTCGTCCATGACCGCCAAGGAGCGAGAAAAGCCCTCAATCATCGACGCAAAGCGCAAGCGCCGTATCGCAGCCGGAAGCGGCACAAAGGTAGAGGACGTGAACCAGCTTCTGCGGCAGTTTGAGCAAATGCAGAAGATGATGAAGCAGATGGGACTCAGCGGCAAGGGCAAAAAGCGTATGCCGAAGTTCCCTATGATGCCCGGCAAGGGCGGCTTCCCCGGCGGATTTCCCATGTAAACGGAGAAGCGCAGAACCGAACTTCATTGCGGTTTCCGCATTGAAATACAATAATTGCCCCACAGGGGCGGAGCTGATATGATTTCACTGTGTATTTGCACATGATGAATATATCAATGCTGAAAGGAGAAAATAAAATGGCAGTTAAGATCAGACTCAGAAGAATGGGCGCAAAGAAGGCTCCCTTCTACCGCGTAGTTGTCGCTGATTCCCGTTATCCCAGAGACGGTCGTTTCATCGAGGAAATCGGCACATATGATCCCACCAAGGAGCCGGCTCTCGTAAACATCGACACCGCTAAGGCTGACGAGTGGATCAAGAAGGGCGCACAGCCCACTGATACTGTAAAGAGACTTCTCAAGAAGTAATTCTGTCACAGGAATGGCGGGCGCTGCTGCCCGTTGAGAGATGACAGGGGCGGCTGCAAAACGCCCCTTTGTTCCCACAGGAGGGATAATATATGAAAGAGCTTCTGATAACTATCGCTTCTGCCCTCGTTGAGGACAAGAGCGCAGTTCAGGTCACAGTTGACGAGCCTGACGCCGAGGGCGTGGTGGTTTACCATCTTCACGTTGCTCAGGACGATATGGGCAGAGTCATCGGCAAGCAGGGCAGAATCGCTAAGGCTATACGCACGGTAATGCGTGCGGGAGCGGTCAGAGCGGACGAAAAGATCTCCGTGGAGATCGACTGAGAATAAAAGCGGAGCAGCGATGTTCCGTTTTTGTTTTCTGCGAGGTGTTATATGGTAAAGGAAAACGATAACAAGGAAATTGTGAAGCTGGTGCGAGAGGGGCTGGAAAGAACCGGCGGCTTCTGCCCGTGCAGACGGGAGCATACCCCCGAAAACAGGTGTATGTGCGAGGAATTCAAAAGGCAGATAGCCGACCCGGATTTCGAGGGCTACTGCCACTGTATGCTGTATTACAAGAGCCGGGTGTAATAAATAACGGAAAGCATTGACTTTTTGTTGCACAAATGATATAATAAACACAGAGTGTTATTGCAGCTTGTCGATAAAGTCTTTATTCGCAGACTATGGTCTGCGAATAGGGGGAAAACTCTTGTTTTCCCCCTTACCCCTTTAGCGCTACGTTGGCGTTAAGCGGCGCTTTGCGCCGAGTGCGGGGCTCTGCCCCGCCCCCGCCAGCCTTTTGAAAAAGGCTGGACCGAAAACTTTTATCCCGCTGCGGCGGGGTTTCGACAAGCTGTTAATAAATACAGAGCGCTTATTATTACGGATTAAAAGTCCTTGCGGTAAGGCTCAGCCATTCGCAGCAAGAGAACCCGGCAGACACTCAGACAGATTTTGGAGCATTTTCCGCAATGAAAACACTGAAATTCCCCGACGGCAGCGAAATATCCTACGAGCTTACACGCAAGCCCGTAAAGAACGTAAACCTCCGGGTAATCGAGGACGGTACGCTGCGCATTTCCGCAAACGGCAGGGTCAGCGTCAAGCATATCGAGGAGTTCATAATATCGCAGCAGGCGTTTATTCGGCGGTCTTTATCACGGATAAGCGAGCGCTCCGCCGAGAATGAGATTTCCGACCACATGCGCTGGCTGGGGCGCGACTACCCCGTGAGGGTCATTTCAAACAGCCGTGAATGCGTGGTTCTGGAGCAGGAGGAGTTCCGTGTGTTCACGAGGATTTCCGACCCGGAGCATGTGCGTATGCTGCTGACAGCTTGGCTGGCAGAAAATTTCACGCAGCTGTGCAGGGAGCTGAACGGCGAGGTGCGCAGCGCTCTTGCGGCTTCAGGTCTGACGCCGCCGCCCACACGCATAGCCATAAAGGATATGAAATCACGCTGGGGCAGCTGCACATGGGCGAAGGGGCATATCTCCATCAACTTCCGGCTTGCGGCGTATCCCAGAGATACGGTTCTGTCGGTGTTCTGGCATGAATATGCGCATTATTGGCACCACGACCACTCGGAGAGATTTTATGCGTTTCTGGAGAAGCATTACCCGAAATACCGCAAGTGTAATTCCCTGCTGAAATAACCTGCGGTTATATGCTTCCCGCAAAAAAATTCCTCTCCGTGAGGAGAGGAATCAGCTTGTCGATAAAGTCATTTTCCGCAGGAAAATGACCGATTTTAATCCGTTTTTTGCCACGGCTTTGCCGGGGGAAAAAACACTGCTATCCGCACAAGTGTGCGAACTGTCGGCAAAGCCGACAGTGAGTGCATGCAGTGCGGATGTTCGGCGGAAAAGCCCCAACGGGGCTTTTCCGACGGTCTAAATTACGGCTGTTCCGCCGTTTTGTTTTTGAAATAACCGGGCTTGTTTGCGCCGATAATGCTCATCAGTCTGCCGCTGCGCTCGAATACCAGCTTGAACAGCATGCAGCCGATTATCGTCACCACCACAAACTCTCCTGCGGCTACCGTGAGCATATTGAACCAGACGGGAGGTTCGCTGCCGTAGCAGATGTAAAGCTCTATTGCAATGATGATACCGTTGCTCACCACGGGCAGAAGAGAAGCTGCCCAGATATTTCTTATGCGGTACATCGCAACGACAGCTATTGCCGTTGCCAGCGTGCCGAATATCATATCCATCAGCCCCATGGGACTGAAGCAGTTCGCAATAAAGCAGCCGAGCGTCAGCGCTATGCAGTAATCCTTGCGGTAGAAGCACAGCAGCACCAGCACCTCCGAGAAGCGGAACTGGACAGAGCCGAAGCTCAGTCCCGGCAGGGCAAGAGTAAGGGCTGCATAAACAGCGGCGACCAGCGCCAGCCGCACCAGATTTTTCGTTTCAAAGACCTTGTTTTCAGACATAAAAAAACTCCTTGTTTTTTAACGGTGGTTGGACAAAGAAAACACCGTATTTGATTTTCCGTGCCTCAAGGCACTGATATATCATACCATATTCCGCAGTAAAAAGCAATACCCTTTTTGAACAAATATTCACAGCACACGAATGTGTTATCGCCGCATATTGTCAAAACGGGGATTCCGAAAACGTTGGTATTTTATTTTTCTCGGCGTTTTCGGAGAACCCGAAAAACAATTCACATAACTGAAAGGAAAACAGAAATCACTATGGGAAAACAGACAACATTCTACATGGACAGAGAAGTGTTTACCGAATTGGCGCAGACTGCCGTAAATCTCGGCTGCGTGATACTGCGGCAGAGCGGAAAGAGGATAGTTTCTTCCACGGATACCTCTATCATCACAGCAGGCTGTCAGCAGTATTACTTCTATCTCCCCGAAGCCGGAACGCTTGACCCGGAGCTTCCTTTGGGCTGCTTCAATGCGAACGGCGGCGTGGTTATCGAGGCTAGCTATTCCGTTAGAGATTCCAACTACGCACTGCACCGTTCAAGGCTGTATCTCATGACCGCCGTGCCGGGTGACGATGGAGGCTTCGTCAGCACTCCGGAGTGCATGGTTGTTCTTTACAAGAGATTGGTCAAGAAGATGAAGCTGCTGACTAAATTCGTGTCTGTTCCGGCGGAGCGTATGTCAAACAGAATGACCTATTACGCAGACCCGTCCGACCGTTCTCATAAGATTTATCTTTCCCCAAAGATGTTAAAGCAGCTGGGCAAGCCCGAGGTAACTCTCTGCTGACGCCAAGCACACCACGGAACAAATGCGGAAAGGACAAAAGGCATGAAAAGCATTCATCTCACACTCAACCCTCTGGAGAAAAAATCCCATATCAACCGTGAGATTTACGGAAATTTCTCGGAACATCTGGGACGCTGCGTTTATGACGGAATTTATGTCGGCGAGAACAGCGATATCCCGAATGTCGAGGGCTTTCGCAAGGACGTTATCGACGCATTTCGGCAGATAAGGCTTCCCGTGCTTCGCTGGCCGGGCGGCTGCTTTGCGGACGAATATCACTGGCGCGACGGAATTGGCGAAAAGTCCTCCAGAAAAAAGATGATAAACACCCACTGGGGCGGAGTTGTGGAGGACAACAGCTTCGGTACGCACGAGTTCATGCGCTTCTGCGAGCTTGTGGGGTGCGAGCCTTATATTGCGGGAAATCTCGGCAGCGGCACGGTTGAGGAGCTTTCAAACTGGATAGAATACATGACCTTTGACGGTGTTTCTCCTATGGCCGAACTACGCAAAAGGAACGGCAGAGAGCAGCCGTGGAAGCTGAAATACCTCGGTATCGGCAACGAAAGCTGGGGCTGCGGCGGAAATATGCGCCCGGAATACTACTCGGATCTGTACCGCCGTTATGCGGTATACTGCCGCAATTACAGCGGAAACGAGCTGTTCAGGATAGCGAGCGGCCCCAATGCGGACGACTACAACTGGACAGAGGTCACCATGAAGCAGATAACTCCGTGGAACATGCGGGGGCTTTCTCTGCACTATTACACCGTACCCACCGGGGACTGGGGACATAAGGGCAGCGCAACCGAGTTCGGCGAGGAGGAGTACTACAACACTATCCGTTCCACGCTGAAAATGGAGGAGCTTGTCACCCGTCATTCGGCGATAATGGATCGCTGTGACCCGGAGCGCAGAGTAGGGCTTATAGTAGACGAATGGGGAACATGGTACGAAGTCGAGCAGGGAACAAATCCGGGTTTCCTATATCAGCAGAACACCATGCGCGACGCCATAGTTGCGGGAATTAACCTTAATATATTCAACGCCCACACCGATCGTGTTATAATGGCAAATATCGCACAGGCGGTAAACGTTCTTCAGGCGGTACTTCTGACAGAGGGCGCAAAGACGGTGAAAACTCCGACATATCATGTGTTTGACCTGTACAAGGAGCATCAGGACGCCGACCTGATATACAGCCATATCGAGAACGAGGAGGCGGCGCAGGGCGTTCCTGCGCTGAGCCAGTCCGCCTCGATAAAGGACGGAGAGGTGTTCGTGACTATCGCCAACGCTTCCCTCACAGAAAGCTATAAGGTTGATATTGCCGCCGCATTTGCAGGGATAAGCTCTGCGCAGGGGCGCATACTTACGGGCGGCGTACATGAAACGAACAGCTTCGACGAGCCGGAGAATATCGTAATAAAGCCGCTGGCGGCGGACGCTGCGGACGGGAAGGCTTCCGTTGTCATTCCCCCCTGCTCCGTTGCGGCGGTATCCGTTAAGCTGTGAGCGGCGCAATACAGCGCAAGCCCTGCCGCAGGTGTCTTTTGCGTGAGGCTGACGAGGGTCAGCTTTACGAGATAATCCGCCAGAGAATAGCCGCACTCCCGTCGGGGCAGAGGGCTTCCGCCGAGGAGTATGAGCGCAGACTTGCCGTGTGCGTTCGGTGCGCGGAATTAGTCGGCGGCACATGCAGAAAATGCGGCTGCTATGTGGAGCTGAGGGCGGCGAAGAAGTCGGCTGTCTGCCCGCATGAGCACTGTTTGTGGTGAGAATACCGAAAATTCGGGAGGAAAAGCCGTGCGATTGGCAGTGTTGTCCGATATACATTCAAATTATGCCGCTCTTACGGCGGTAATTGCGGAGGCGGAAAAGCGCAGACCGGATTGGTGGATATTCCTTGGGGATTATATAACCGACTGCCCGTATCCTCACCGAACGCTGGAATATCTACGGGATTTCGCCGCAACGCACCGGTGTATCCTTATTCGGGGCAACCGTGAGGACTATATGATAAACCGGCGGAAAGCTCCTCAGGCATGGGAATACGGCTCAAAGTGCGGAGCGCTGCGTTACTGCTTCGAGAATATCACCGACAGCGACCTTGATATGCTGGAGGAGCTGCCGATATCCCGCCGTGTGGAGCTTAGCGGCTGTGAACCGTTTATGATATGCCACGGTTCGCCCGACAGCATAAATTATCTCTTCCACACCGAAACAAGGGAAGCGGAGGAGATGATTTCACGGCTTGGGGAATACGGCTGTCGGCTGCTGCTTTGCGGACATTCGCATATTCCGTTCATATTTCGGCGAGCAGACAGGCTGCTGGTAAATCCCGGCGCTCTGGGAATGCCGGTGAACGGACAGACTGCGGCACAGTATGCGGTTATCGACTACGACGGGGAATTTCACCCGGAGATAATTTCGGTGGAATACGACATAGAGCGCACCGCCGCCGAATTTGTGCAGTCCGGGCTGCTGGAGAAAAGTGCGGTATGGGGAAGAGGTCTTGTCGCAACGATACGCACCGGGGTGAATTACACGGTTCACGCAATGCGGCTGGTGGAAAGGCTCTCGGATCAGACCGGGCTTCCCGTTACCGACGAAACGCTGTGGAACATGGCGGCGGAGGAGCTGCAAATACCGTAAAGTTTGACGGATTTACAGATGATAAGTTTGCAGTTTTTGAAAAAACTGTTTTTTCATAATAATCCTCACGAAAGGAACTTGTGATGACAAAATATGAGAGATGACGATTTTATTAACATAGAAACCCAAAGTTGCTTTGCGCTGAATATCACTCTCAATAATGATGGTTTTCCTGGTGATCCGCATTCTGTTAAGTTTGACTACGATTACAATGGCAGTACATTACATATTGAAATTTGGCAAAGTCTTGAAAGAATTATAAATTTGTCGGTAGATTCTCCAATTGAGATGAAACAGCTATGGACTGCCTATGTCACAATAGAAAGATTGCTCATGCTTTTTGACGGGCGTTTCTATAACATTGATTCAGTAACTTTTACAGGGAATGCTTGCTCTGAAGAAAACTATGCCTCATATGCGCAGGAGTGCCTATCCAGAAGATTGTCGTATTACAAGACCGACCGCATTTATTGCTATACTAATCATATCTTTTTGACATTTGATTCCGTAATGTGCCCTGACATGGTTTCAAAATGGATTAAGTTACAAGACGAGTTGGATATTGTTCATCAAATAGCGTTATACAGCATTGCGGATACGGGAGTAACATGTGATGTAAAATGCGCATATTTTATCGAATGTCTTGAGCCTATGGCTGAAATTATAGGAATATATGACAACTCTTTTCCAGACTTTAAACCCGGCAATAAGTCTACAACACTAAAAATGTGTATCGATGCCGTTATTTCAAAATATGGGGAAGATATATTTTCGCGTGAATATAGTGCAAACAAGGATAAGTTCCTACAAATATTAGTCAATATGAGAAATCGCATCATGCACATTAAAAGAAATCAGCCGACCGAAAAGTACTTATCCGGCAAAGAATCAATTTTGTATTTGGTTAAACTATGTCATCTCTATCGCATTGTACTTCTTTCTCTGCTTGGTATTGATTATGAGCAGTATAAAGCGGCAGTAACAAGTTCAATAGAGCAATGGAACAACTGGAATGATGTTCTGAATAATTTCATAACCGCATTGAAATAAAAGAGAAAACAGCCATACCAGAGTAATTACACTCAGGTATGGCTGTTATTTTCTTTGTTTCCAATTGAAAGCGCCACTCAAAAATCTTAATTTCATTCAATCCCCAAGTGAACACTCTAAACCTGCGGCTTTTTGTGAAAAATCAGCGCCATTCAACTAAAAGATTACCACATTCTCTGCATTTGTATCCGCCGTTGCTGACAGTTCGGCATCTGGTGCAATACATTTTTCTGCCTGCGTTGGCAACCTTCATTCCATCAAATTCATGGTCACAGTTTAAGCCGTTGTCAGAATACGTTTTCTTTATGTAGTCCGGCGCTTCTCCGTTACTTGATGATGAAGAACCAGAAAACAAAAAATCCAAAAGTCCCATAACAATACCTCCATATTTTTGTATTTTAGTCGGATACATATGAACTGTACCAAGCCACAGTGCCGGAACACACCTCCCCCCACAAAAATATGACTTATACAGAAAACAGTATCACACTTTTATTATATATATATATATAATGTCAAGCTGTTTGGCAAAAAATAAATAAAATTATTTAAAAATAATATACCAAAATCGACTTTACCAAACA